>JANOOP010000267.1:0-22081 GCA_031421415.1 Candidatus Eiseniibacteriota bacterium | reverse complement strand
TTGCGAGCGCGGCGCTGAACCAAAGCGCCGCCCCGGCCCGTGCGACGCCCCTCGCGACATGCGCTCGTGTGATGGCGCCCATTCCCCTACTGTGTGTCGATCCAGCCATCCACGCTCCTCCCGCATCGCCAGACGTCGTATCGCCGCTCGCTCTCGCCCCCCAGGGGAACGCTCAGCGCGCGGTTCCGCTCCATGTAACCGTACCAGATGAAGAACAACTCCGGGAGATTGGTCCCCGGCGCGTCCAGGGCGGCCAGCCACAACCGCGCCACGAGGCTGGTCGCGAGCAGCGCGACGGCCACCGTGGTAGAGTTCAACGCATGATGCATCGGGATTCGAAGTCGCACGGGGTGGCGATCGTGGCACGCGACCTCGTGAAGTCCTACGGAGAGACGGAAGCGGTGCGGGGCGTTTCGTTCGAAGTCCGCGCCGGCGAGGTCGTCGGCTTCCTGGGGCCGAACGGCGCGGGCAAGACGACGACCGTTCGCATGGTCTCGTGCTTCCTCCCCCCGACGTCGGGCACGGCCGAGGTCTTCGGCATCGACGTCCGATCGCGCCCGCGCGACGTGAAGGCGATGCTCGGCGTCTGCCCGCAGGAGGACAACCTCGACCCCGATTTCGACGTCCTGAAAAACCTCCTCGTCTACGCCCGCTACTTCGACATTCCCCCCGACGTGGCGCGAAAACGCGCGCTGGAGCTGCTCGACGCCGTCTCGTTGGGCGACCGGCTCAAGTCGCGCATCGACACGCTCTCGGGAGGGATGAAGCGGCGCCTTGTCCTGGCGCGGGCGCTCGTGAACGAGCCGCGCGTCCTTATCCTCGACGAGCCGACGACCGGACTCGATCCGCAGGCGCGGCATTCGATCTGGACGCGCATCCGCTCGCTCCGCGCCACCGGCGTCACGGTGCTCCTCACGACGCACTACATGGAGGAGGCGACCCAGCTCTGCGACCGGGTCATCCTCGTCGACCACGGAAAGATTCTCCTCGACGGGGCGCCGAAGGACCTCATCGCGCGGGAGATCGGCCACACCGTGATCGAGGCGTGGAACCACGATGCGGAGTTCTCCGCCGCCGCGCGCGCCCTGGCGGGACGCGTGGAGGAGATCGGGGACCGGCTCTTCTTCTACCCGGACGACGCCGAGGGGGCCGAGCGCTTCTTCGAGGAGCGCTTCCCGGACCAGGAGCGGCAGATTCGCCGCGCGACGCTGGAGGACGTGTTCCTCAAGCGGACCGGCCGGGCGCTGCGGAATTGAGATCGATCATGGAACTCCTCCGGAACATCTCCTGGCGGGCCACGAAGGTCTGGCGGCGAAACGTCGACGTCTTCCTGGTCACGCTCCCGATCGAGGGGCTCCCCGCGATCGTGGAACCGATCCTCTATCTCCTCGCCTTCGGCATGGGCCTCGGGACGATGATCGGGACGCTCCACTACCAGGGACGCGTCGTCGACTATCTCCACTTCCTCGCCCCGGGAACGGTGGCCGTCGCGATCCTCTTCTGGTCCTATTTCGAGATGACCTACGCGTCGTACATCCGCATGTACTACCAGAAGACCTTCGACGCCATCCTGGCCACGCCGCTCCTGGTCGAGGACGTGATCCTGGGCGAGATGCTCTTCGCCACCACGAAGTCGCTCCTGGCCGCCACCGTCATGCTCGGGGTGATCTCGGCGTTCGGGCTGGTCTCCTGGCCGACAGGCCTCCTGGTTCTCCCCATCGCCGTTCTCGGCGGCTCCTTCTTCGCCGGCATCGGGCTCGTCATCACCTCGATGGTCCGGAACATTTCCCACTTCAATGTGCCGATGTCACTCTTCGTGCTGCCGATGTTCACCTTCGGGGGGACTTTCTTCCCGCTCGAGGTGCTCCCCTCCTGGGCGCACCCGATCGCCTGGTGCCTCCCCCTCACGCACGTCTCGCTCCTGGTCCGGTCGGCCACGCTCGGCATGGCGCACCCGATGATCCCGGTCAGCGTCGCCTACCTCGGCATCGGCTCGGTCGTCTTCGGGATTCTGGCGCTCCATCGGATGAAGCGCCGGCTGGTCCCATGACCATCCAGCAGATTCTCACCGCGCTCGAGGCCATGGGCCTCGCCGCCAATCGCGATGTCTACGTGCAGCACGGAATCGCGGCTCCGGCGTACGGAGTGGCGTTCGGGCATCTCCGCGCGCTGGCGAAGCAGATCGGAACCGACGCGGCAACGGCCGAAGCGCTCTGGGCGAGCGGAAACCACGATGCCCGGGTTCTGGCGACGTTGGTGCTGGGGGAAACGGGGTCCACCGAACGGAGGCTTCGCGCCTGGGTGGCGACGCTGGACAATTACGTGATCGCCGATCTCTTCGCGCGGTGGGCGTCCCACGCGAAGGCGGCGCCCGCGCTATCGGCCGAGTGGGCTCTCGCGACCGACGAGTGGATCGCCCGCGCCGGGTGGATGCTCCGCGCGCTCCTCGCCATCGATCGGCCCGATCTCCCGGACGCGCACTTCGCCCCGGCGATCCCGGTCATCGAGCGGGAGATCCACCGCGCCAAGAACCGCGTGCGGGACGCGATGAACACCACCCTGATCGCCATCGGAATCGGCCGTGGTTCTCTCACGGAAGAAGCGATCGCCGCCGCGCGGCGGATCGGCCCGATCGAGGTCGACTACGGCGAATCGGGCGCGTCGCTCGCCCCGGCCGAGGAGACGATCCGGCGTGGAGTGGAGCAGCGGCAGAGGCAGGAATCGGGACGCGCGGGTGGAAAGAAGGCGGCGCGGCGGAAACGGGCCGCGGCGAAGAAGAAAATCGGGCGGGACCGGCCCTAGCGCCCCGTCACTCCCCTGGCGCGTTCCGCGACACGAAATCCTCCAGCCGCTTCCGCGCCATCCGGGCGGTCTCGACATCGCGCGCGAGGACAATGGCCCGCCGATAATGATGCACGATGGTGTCGAAGGTCTCGGCGTCGAACGATCCCGCGCCGCGCTCCCGCGCAGACTCCGCCAGATAGAGGCGCACTCGCGCGGAATCGGCCCCGGCACGTCCCGTCTGATAGAGAAGTCGGAGGTCGGGCTCCGCCCGTAGCAGCGCGCTCCCCGGGACGCGCGCGGGATCGAAGAGGAGCGGAAGCCCGAAGCGTGCGGCCACCTCGGCGAATTCCGGTCCTCCAGGAATTGGCGCGGAGCTAGCCGCCGCGTCGGCCCTCGCGCGAAGCACCGCGACGCGGGCCATCTGATCCACCGCCGTCTTCTGGAGCGCCGCTTCCGGCAGCGCCTCCGCGGCGCTCTGCGTCTCGACCTCCTCCTCGCGCGAGGCGACGGCAGGCTCGTCCTTCGCCTTGGCGGCGAGCGTCGAGGCGGCCGGCGGCGAACTCGCGATCGGCGTCCCGCCGCTCGCCGGGAGTTCGCTCTTGTCGGCGTCGGTCACGTTTCCCACCGCCACGGCGCGCTCCTTCGCCGGTCCGTCGAGAGGTGGAGGCCCCTCGTCCCGCCGCGCCTCCCCTTCGGCCTCTCGAGATTCCACTCCACCCGGAACCCCGGCCACCGGGGGTGCGGCCGCGCCACGCCAGGCATCCTGGCGCTGCACGAGCATCACCACCACGACCACCACGGCGGCGGCGGCCGAGGCGGCGGAGATGATCGCGGGCCAGGGGAGTCCGGGCGCGCGACCCCTCGGTCCATCGTCGAGACTCCGGCGGCGGCCGGCGTGCTCCCGGGGCGGTTCCGCCGCGCGAGCATCCTTCGGCTCCCGTGATTCCGGATTCGGCGCGGCCGCGGGGGCCGTCCCCGTCACGCGGGCCATCACGGAGCCGGTCAGCTGGTCGAAGTAGGCGTCGCTCGGATCCTGCAGCCCCTGACGGAGCATCCCCTCGGCGTCCGACATCTCGTCGAGCCGGGTCTGGCACGCCGAGCAGGAGAGGACGTGCGCCTCGATCAGGCCTCGCTTCTCCATTTCTAGCTCGCCGTCGCGATAGGCGAAGAGCTCTTCGGGCGGGGGATGGTTCTGCATCATCGGGGGTCCACCATTCGTCGCTTCGGGGAGAGATCGCGCATTTCCTCCAGGAGCGCCTCGCGCGCCCGGGCCAGCCGCGACATCACGGTGCCGAGCGGGATGCCGAGCGTCCCGGCGATGTCGGCGTAGGAGAGATCGGCGTCGACGCGGAGGGCCAGGATGGCGCGGTGCTCTTCGGTGAGCGCTCCGAACGCGCGCTCGGCGAGAAGCCACTGCTCGAGCACGGCGGGATCCTGCTCCGGGTCGGCGACACGCTCGGCCAGCGACACGTTTCCCTCCGGCGCCGGATCGTCGAGGGAGGCCGCCGCCCGCCGCTTTCCCTGGCGCAGGGCCGACAGCGCCGTTCGCGCCACGATGGTGAGGAACCAGGGGCCGAAGGCACGGCCATCCTCGAAGCGGTCGAGCGCGCGAAAGGCCTTCACGTAGGAATCCTGTAATGCGTCGTCGGCGTCCTCGTGCTGACGCAGAATGCGGCGCGCCAGGCGGTAGCCGTCCCGCCGCGTTCGGCGTACCAGCTCCGCGAACGCGTCGGACTCCCCGGCGCGGACACGCCGGACCACTTCGTCGTCCGGGAGTTGCGTGCGATCGGAACGCGCGGCCGTCATCGGGGGCCGACTCTACTACGCCGCGGGGGAGCCGCCTATTCCAAACAGAACGGGGCCGCGCGGTATCGCGCGACCCCGTCGGGGCTTGCCTGGGCTTGAACTAGCGGGCGCTGCGGCGATTCCCGGCGCGTCGCGAGAGCCACATGAGCCCAAAAGCCACCACCAGACTCCACAATACGATCTTGATCACCATCGAGATACCCTCCTTAAAGCGGCGCTCAGCGCGTCGCGTTCTGGGCCGCGATCGCCTCCATCAGCTGAATCGCGGCAGGGCCCAAGATCACCACAAGGAGCGCGGGGAAGATCAGGAATACGAGCGGGAACGCGAGCTTGATTCCCGCCTTTCGCGCCATCTGCTCCGCCCGCTGACGGCGCTTCGTCCGCATCGACTCGGCGTGCGCCCGGAGCGATTGCGCGATACTGGTTCCCAGGCGATCCGCCTGGATCATCATGGCCGTGAGGGCGTAGACATCCTCCACTCCCGTGCGCCGCGCCAGACGCCGGAGCGCCTCGGTGCGGGCCAGACCGGTCCGGATTTCCTGGTTCACCATCAGGAGCTCGTCGCTGAGCGCCGGACTGGCGAGCGCGATTTCCCGGCCCACCCGCTCCACGGCGGCGTTCAGGCCGAGCCCGGACTCCACGCAGACGACCAGGAGATCCAGGGCGTCGGGAAGCGACTGCTGGATGTGAGTGCGGCGCGTTTCCCCCTTCGAGTAGAGCCAGAGTGTTGGCAGGTAGAAGCCGACCACGCCGGCCACAAAACCGCTGAAAAGCGTGGAGCCGAGCGGCCTGGCCATGGCGAAGTTGACCGTCAGCCAGCCGCTGGCGCCGAGCACCGCGCAGACTACCTTGGCCCCCAGGAACACCATCGGCGCCGTCGCGTCGCGAATGCCGGCCCTCACCAACCCGGACTGGAGCGACTCCTTGCTGTCGTCGGCCGGAAGGAACCCTCCCAGCATGGCCAGAAATTGGAGCAGAAACGACGGACGTTCAGCCTCGTGAACAGGACGGGCGGCCAGCGCGCGCGTCCGCAGATCGCGGAGCCGCAGGGCCACGGGGTCACGGTCGCGCACCAGGGCCATGTACGCCCCGTAGACGCCAACCCCAAGAGCGACAGCAAGCAGGAAGGTGGAGATCAGGAACATGGCGTCACACCTTGATGTCGACGATCTTACGGATGGCGAGCCCGCCGAGGATCTGCATCACCACGGCGAACCCTAGGATCGCTTTACCGCTGCTGTGGTCCCACATCTTGTGGAAATAATCGGGAGCGACCATCGCCATGAAGATGCCGAGTCCGAGCGGCAGGCACGTGAGAATGAGTCCGGTCAGGCGCCCCTGGGCGGTGAACGTCATGATGTCGCCCAGAATGCGGAACCGATCGCGGATCAGTTTGCTCGTGTTCTCCAGCACTTCCGTCAGGTTGCCGCCGGTGTCGCGCTGGAGTACGACGGCGGTCACGAAGAACTTGAGATCGAGCGAGTCGACGCGATTCGCCATGTTCGTCAGCGCCTCGCGCAGGTCGAGTCCCAGCGCCTGCTCCTCGACCACGATGGCGAACTCCGAGCGGACCGGCTCGGGCGATTCGTCGGCAACGATCTGGAGCGCCGCCGAGAACGAGATGCCGGCCCGAAGCGCGCTCACGAGAAGGTCGAGCGCGTCGGGGAACTCCTCGGCGAAAGCGCGCATGCGCGCCGACTTCTTCTGCAACAGGACGAACACGGGAGCGAAACCGCCCAGCGCGCCAAAGACGAACGCGTGGAGCAGCTTCGTGAAAACGATGTATCCGGCCAGATAGCCGACCAGGGCCGCGACCGCCACCACCAGCAGGAACGTCGCGACGCGCATTCCGCTGCCCGCCTGGTAGAGCAGGAGCTCCAGCCGCCGCGCGAAGGAGAGGCTCCGGAGCAGGCCGTCCAGGAATGGCAGCGAACTGAGCCGCGTGTCGCGCTCCACGACGATGGCGCCGCTCTTCCCCGCCTTGGCCTTCCGGCCGCCGACGCGATCCTTCACCGCGTCCGTGTCGCGCTCCTTCCGCCGCAGGAGCATTCCGCCCGCGAGGGTGGCGACGGCGGCGAAGATCAGGAGCGAAACGAGGGCAAAGATCATCGGCGCCCTCCTGCGCTACGCTCGAATAGGCCGTCCATGTTCACTCCGGCGAGCTCGATCCGCTCGGCCAGGTGCGGGACGACGCCCGTGGCTTCGTAGACGCCTTCCACCGCTCCGTCCTTCCCCATGCCGGTCCGGCGGAAGCGGAAGATTTCCTGCATGGTGACGACTGGGCCTTCCATGCCGACGATCTCCTGGATGCTCAGCACCTTTCGGGTGCCGTCGGAGACGCGCGACACGTGGACGATGAGCTGAAGGGCCGACGCCACCTGTTCGCGGATGGCGCGATCCGGAAGCGCGAGCCCGGCCATGAGGACCAGGTTCTCGAGCCGGTGAAGCGCGTCGCGCGACGTGTTGGCGTGGATGGTCGAGAGCGAGCCGTCATGACCCGTGTTCATGGCCTGGAGCATGTCGATGACTTCGGCGCCGCGGACTTCACCCACGACGATACGGTCGGGGCGCATGCGGAGGGCGTTTCGGACGAGGTCGCGCTGTGCGATCGTCCCCTTCCCTTCGATGTTGGGCGGGCGCGTCTCGAGGCGGACGACGTGCGGCTGCTGGAGCTGGAGTTCCGCCGAGTCCTCGATCGTGACGACACGTTCCGTCTCGGGAATGTAGCGGGACAGGATGTTGAGCAGCGTCGTCTTACCGGAACCCGTGCCGCCCGTGATCAGCATGTTGAGGCGGGCGCGGATGCAGCCGCTCAGGAAGCGCGCCATCGGATCCGAGATCGAGCCGAGCTCCATGAGGTTCTCCATGGAGAGGGCTTTCCGCCGAAAGCGGCGAATGGAAAGGATCGGCCCGTCGATGGCGGCGGGCGGAATGATCGCGTTGACGCGCGAACCGTCCGGCAAGCGGGCGTCCACCAGCGGCGTCGATTCGTCGATGCGGCGGCCGACGCGCGAGATGATGCGGTCGATGATGAGGCGGAGGTGCGCCTCGTCCCGGAACTGGACGTCGGTCATCTCCAGCCGTCCCAGCCGTTCCACGTAGACCTGGCGGTGCGTGTTGACCAAGATATCCGAGATCTCCTCGTCCAGCAGATAGGGCGTGATCGGGCCCAGGTCGAACGCGTCGTTCAGCAATTCCTGGATGAGGCGCTCCTCGTCGGGGCGCGACAGGCCGAGGTTCGACTCGCCCAGGATTCGGCGCGCCAGCGCCTCCACCTGATCGCGGCGGCGGGCCTCGTCCATCCCTTCCAGATTTGTCATGCTGAGCTTGCCGATGAGCTCGCGGTGGATCCGGCGCTTCAATTCCATGTACTCGTCGCCGCGGCCGGTCCGGGCCGCGCCGTTCGTCTCGGTCTCGTGCGAAGGGGCCGATCCGTTGGTCGGCGAGACGGCCGGGCTGGTACCCGGCTTGCGGAAGCGGTCACGCAGGTTCATCGAAGCACCTTCCTTCCGAAGAATCCCCGACGAAGGTTGTCTTCGACGGGCGTCGCCGGGGTTTCTCGGCCGATCAACCGGCCGGCCATCGCGGTGATGTCCTTGGCGGCCGGCGCGTCCGGATCGTCCAGACAGAGCGCGCGGCCGGCGTTCACCGACGCGAAGACGCGGCGGTAGTCGTTGTGCACCGTGTGCGCGGCCCTCATCCCGACCGCCTCGTGAAGCTGGTCGAGCGTGATGAAGCCGCGCGAACCGCTGTAGCGGTTCACGACCAGCTGCACGCGGTTCGGAATCTCGGTGAAGCGCAGGTGCTCCAGCACCTCCAGCGCCCGGCGCGTCGCGCGAATCGACGGGATGCTCAATTCCACCACCATCAGAATGGTCGTGCTCCGGTCGAGCAGTTCGAGCGAGATCTCCTCGAAGGCGTGAGGCGAATCGAGCACGACGCAGTCGAAGGACGCGGAAAGGGCGTCGACGATCTCGCCGGCCTGCGCGGCCGAGAGCGGCTCCGCATGCGTCAGTTCCTCGGGCTGCGCCAGCACCGCCAAACCGCTCGAGTGGCGCAGCAGGTTCATCGTGAGCGCGGCCGAGTCGAGGCGCGGAGCGCGGAGGAGGTCGTTGATCGACCGGTCCCCCTTCAGGCCGAGGACGTGTGCTCCGCCCCCCGCCTGGGTCTCGAAGTCGGCCAGCACCGTCTCCACCCCGTACTGAGCCTTGAGGCTCACGGCCAAATTCGCGGCGAGCGTCGTGGAACCGACGCCGCCCTTGGTCGTGAAGACGGTGATGATCGAGCGCGCTCGGGATCCCGCAGCGGAGCGGGCGGCGCCGCTCCGTGAGACACGCTCGATCGCTTCCTGAATGACGGCCCGGTCGAGGGGCTTCTTCAACACTTCCTGGGCGCCCGCTCGGATCGCCTTCAGGAGGAATTGGGGATCCAGCGATCCACCGACCAGGAAGAGCGCCGTGTCGGGCGCGTCGAGCTTGAACTGGGCGGCCGCGTTCAGCGACTCCTCGTAGTCGGCGGGGAGATCGAGCACGACGAGCCGCGGCTTTTTCTGGCGCGCCAGGAGGAGCCCGCTGCGAAGCTCATGCCGCTCGCCGACCACCTCGACCCCGGGCATACCCTGGACCATCGAGAGGGTCGACCGCCGCGACGTCTCGTCCTCGAGAATGACGAGCACCGTCATCGGCTCGGGCCCGGAGTGCGGGCGGTGGCCCGACGATCCGGTTCCGTTGCCGCCGGCGGGCACGCCGGGTCCCTGCCCCTGGGCGCCGCCGTTCCACGTACCGTTGTTGCGATCCCCGTCCGCCATGACGACGTCTCCCTATTCGACCAGGTGAATGCCGAAGAGCATGCTGTCATCCGGAGGATTCGGACCTGCGTTCCCCGGTACGATGTACTTGATGAACTGGCCCCGCACGCCTTGATGCGTCATGCTGCGGCCGGGCCTGTCCTTGAGAAAGAAGGCGGCGAACTTCACGATTCGGACCAGCTTCCGTCCATTCACGTCGAACGACTCGATGATCGGCGTGATGAAGACGCGCTGTCCGTTGCCGCCGTAGTCCTGGTAGCAGATGCCTTGGTCCGGGTCGGTATCCGAGTCGAACCGCGCCTGAAGCGCCGACCGGAACGGCCCCACCTTGTTGCCCGGCTCCGTCCAGACGAACTCGTCGTCGATCTTGAGGCAGCAGTCGTAGCCGTAGCGAATGTAGTGATAGATGGCCGCGGCGCCGCCGCCGGCGAAGTCGTCCTCGTTGCAGTCCGGCAGCTCGAGCAGCTGAAAGTTTCCCCGCTTGCCGCCCGCGGAGCCCTGCTTCAGGATGTATTCGTTCTCGCAGCCGCTGACGAAGCCGGAATCCGGCACATCCTCCGGCGCGAACGGCGACAGATGCTCGCACGGTTCTCCGAGCCGATGGACTTCCGCCGTGGCGTCGGCGTTCACGCTCAGATTCGGGATCCCCAGCGTCTGAGCGAAATGCGTCAGCACCGGGTTGCCGGTCGCGGCCTCGCGCCGGGCCACGACCCGAACACGATTGGCGGCCGGGAAGGTCACGTCCACGGACGGGTCGATGACGACCGGCGTCGGGGTGCCCTCGTACGCGCGGTTCGCCGCCGCGATCTCGGCGGCGCGAACCCTCGCGCTATCCTGAACGATCGCACCGGTCTCCGGATCCACCGAGGAAGCGCCCGCCAGCGCCGCGGCGTCGGCCGCGGCCTGCAGTTGCGTCTTCGCCGCCATCAACTTGCCCATGTCGATAGCCAGCGAGACGAACCAGAGCGAGACCAGGAGGAAGACCGCGACCCAGATGACCGCGATCCCCTCGTCGGGCCTGCGCTGCCGGGACTCCTGTTCCGGAGTACGGAGCATGGTTTTTACTTGACCGCTTCCGGCTTGTCCGTCGGGAGGGCCGGATCGCGCTTCGCCAGTTCCGTGATCACCTCGGGCGACACCACGATGAGGAGGTCGCGCGAGATCTTGGACGTCGACTTGTGGCGGAAGAACGTTTTCAAGATCGGAATGTCGCCCAGGATCGGGACCTTCCTAATGCGGATCGACGTCTCGTCCTGCTTCACGCCGCCGATGACCAGCACATCACCGGTCCCCAGTTCGACAGTGGTCGAGATCCGGCGCGTCACCAGCCCCGGCACCGCGTAGCCGGCCAGCTGGAGGCCACGCGAGTAGTCGGGCGCGCTCACTTCAGGCGCGACGCTCAGCCGAATGCGTCCGTCGGGGAGCACCGTCGGGCGAAAGCCGAGACGGACTCCATATTCCTTCCACTCGATCGTCAGCGAGGTCGCCTCGCCCGAGATCGAGCGCGGGACCGGCACCGGGAACTCACCGCCCGCCAGGAAGGCGGCTGAATCGCCGCTCACCGCGACCAGGGTCGGGCTCGCGAGCGTGCGGGCCGAGCCGTTCTCCTCGAGAATGCGAAGCGTCGTCATGAAGCGCGCCGAACCGGAGGTCTTCTCCCATACGGCGAACGCGTCGGTCCGGGAACCGAGCAGAAGCGGCTCGTGCGGCGTCTCGACTTTCGTCGCGAAGAGGCCGGCACGGACGGTCCCGTCGAGGTGCTTCGACGACGTGACGGCTCCCTGCCAGTCGAGTCCGAATTCCTTCATTTTGTCCGTCAGGACTTCGGAGACCTTCACCTTGAGGAGGACCTGCGCCTTCCGATTCGGATCGGTGCAGGTCACCTGGTAGAGCGTGTACTTGCCGCCTTCCTCCCAGACCACGAGGGAGGTGACGCCCGCGGTCTTGCCGTTCACGACGACCGTCCGCTGCGAGCCGACCGCCGCGTCCGCCACCTTGGGGTCGGCGATCGAAACGGTGCTCACTTCGTTCGGCGTCTCGAGGACGAGCGACTGGCCGACGTTCACCGAGAGCGGGAACGCGGAGCCGGACGCCGCCGCGGCCGGGCTAGCGAACCCGGCGAACGCGAGGACGAGGGGGAGGATCGCGGCGAGGGCCTTGAAGCGCCCGCCGCGTCCCGTCGAGGTCTGGTTGTGGCGATCCATCATCGTGCTCCTTCCGTAGAGACGTGATTACTGCGCGGAATCCTTCGGCGCCGCTTGTTCGGTCACCTTGGCTTCCCGAATGATCCTGACCACCGGCTTGGGCTCCCTGCCCGCGCGAACCGGGCGGGTTTCGGACGAGGTCGTCGGGGCCTTCGAGACCTTGGAAGCCCTCGAGGGAGACCGGCGAACCGCGGCCGTGCTGCTCGGCGTCAAGCCGGCGAGCATTTGCGGCGTACTGAGCGCCGCGACTTGCACCGTGTCGGAGTCTTCGGGGTTGCGGAGCACGAGGTGGAGCCGACCCTCGTGGAGACCCAGCGCCAGTTTCTCGGCGCCGGCCGGATCCACCAGGATCGTGACTGCCTGCACGGTGATGGGTTTGTTGTCCTGCTGGGCCGTCTTCTGGCCCGACGCGAGCACTTCCGCGTTCTGGAGAATGGTCTTCGTGACGGTCTCCTCGTCCCTTCCACGGCCGTCGATCGTGCAGAGAACGTCGATCTTGTCGCCGGGGAGGACGAAGCCGCTCACGCCCGAAACCTGATTCACTTCGAGACTCGTGGCGCGCATGCCGGGGCGGACCAGCATCGAGAGTCCGCCGCCGCGCGAGGAGAGCTTGAGTTCGGTGATCGGCTCACGGGCGGCCAGGAAGATCTTCGTCGTCTGGCCCGCGACCGAATCGATGCTCGAGTAGGCGCCGGACGGCACGCTCTCCTTGGGATAGCGCACGACGCGCAGCTGCGCCCGGTCGAGCTTGGTGCCGAAGGTGAGATCCGTCGCGGTCACGACGACCGGGACGAAGTTCTTCGACGTGTTGACGGCCACCTGGGTGGCCGTGGCCTTCAAGCCGGCGTACCCCGCGAGGGCGGCCAGAAGGCCCAGCACCAGGGCCAACGTGAGCGTGGTCTTCGAACGAGACATGTGTCGGACTCCTCCTCTCCGTCAGCCTTCGAACCGCATCACCGTCTGGCCCGACATCGGGATCGTGTTCCCGTAGCTGCCGTTGACCAGAGCGAAGACGCCCGGGGTAATGAACGTGAATGTCGCGGTCACGGTGACGGTGACCATCTTGCTGGCGTTCGGTCCCGTGATCTGCACCGAGGAGGCCGTCACGCCGCTCGACGCCAGGACTTCATTCACCTTTTCCGTGACGAGATCCGCGTCGGGCGAGGTCACCACGGCGATCCGCGCACCCTCCCGAGCCGCCTGATCGAGGACGCTTTTCGTATGGAACGCCCGACCGAAATCGAGCATTCCCATCGTCAGCACCAGCAGAAGCGGCAGGACGAACGCCGACTCGATCAGCGCGACGCCCGACTCCGGATTTCGACGGCATTTTCTTCCGTCTCCCGGGTTATCGACCGGGGCCGGAGCGTTCCATAGCTTCATCGGATACCTCCCAGAGGGGGGCCCCAAGCGACCCATGCGGTGGCAAGCGCGATCGCCACGCCGAACGGAAGCTTCAATCCGGACGTCCCTGGGCGCGCCAGGGGAGTGCCGGAGGCCTTGAGAGCCATCCAGCGCGCCAGTCCGAACGAGCGGCTGAGTACGATGCCGAGGCGCCGTTTCACGAAAGCGAAGGCGAGGCCGAGTACGCCCCCTACCACGAGGGAGAGGAGGCCCGCCAGAAGCGCGGAGGGCCATCCGAGGAACGCACCGACCGCCATCAGGAGCTTCACGTCTCCGGCTCCGGTCGCCCGAAGGAGGTAGCCCGGCAGGAGCAGGGCCCCCGCCGCGAGCGCGCCGAGCACGGAAAAGAGAAGGCCCTGTCCGGCCTGGGTCGCGCCGTGTAGGAAGAGCGCGAGTCCCAGGGCCGGAAGGGTCACTGCATTCGGGATCCTGCGTTCCCGCAAGTCCCAGTAGGTCGCCGCGCAGCACACCAGGACCGCGCCGCCGGTCATCCAGTGAGAAGTTTGCACGGGACCCTGGCTCCTATTCCTTACGGGGTGACGGAGGTAAGCGCGTCGACGGCCGACTGGTAGGCGCCTTCGACGGCCGTGCTCAGGCCGAGCGGATCCGCGATGATGACGGCCAACGCGATGGCAGCCACGAACGCCGCCAGAAGGCCGTACTCGATGAGATCCTCACCACGCTCGTCCTTAATGAAGCTCTTCAGATTCAACATGGGTTCATCCTCCGCTTGAGGTGTTCACATTTGCCTGTCCCTCGGTCCGATCTCTGTTCGGTCCCTACCGAGCCAGGCTGCTCTCTAGATGCGTCCTCGGGTTCTCCTCCCCGCCGCGGGAGGCAGCGCCTCTGGCGCACGCGTCCTATTCGTTTGGCAAGTTCCGGGCCGCGGGAAACGATGCGTGGTGGTGGGGTGCTAAGGAGAGTGAACCCATGGAGTTGGTCTAGACGGACCGCGGACCGGCCCACCGCGACCTGCAATTAGCCGGGCGGGTTTGGGTGGGATCTCCCAAACACTCGTCGGAATTGCCCCCAATCCTTCAACCCGGTAGGATCAGGGTGCATCGATGCAGCCAACGTACCCCTCACGCCTGGAGTTTCGATGAGCCGCGACACCGCGTTTCAGTACCTCGACGCCAACCAGACCCGTTTCGTGGACGAATTGATGCAGTTCCTTCGCATCCCAAGCATCAGCGCGCACCCGGAGCGGGATGCCGACGTGCTGGCCGCCATGGAATTCGACAAGCGGAAGCTCGAATCGCTCGGATTCGAGACGGAGGTCTGGCCGACGCGCTCCCACCAGGGGCTCTACGCGGAGCGGATCGAGGATCCCGCCCTCCCGACGGTCCTCATCTACGGGCATGTGGACGTCCAGCCGGTCGATCCGCTCGATCTCTGGACCACGCCCCCCTTCGAGCCGCAGATCCGGGACGGCGCCATCTGGGCGCGAGGGGCCGACGACAATAAGGGACAGCACTACGCCCAGATCGCGGGGGTCGAATCGGTGCTGAAGAGCGCCGGCCGGCTTCCGGTGAACGTGAAATTCATCATCGAATCGGACGAGGAGTTCGACGGAGAGGCGATTACGCTCGAATTCCCGAAACACATGGACAAATTGCGTTGCGACGTCTTCGTGGTCGCTGATTGTGCGAGTCCCAGCCTCGAGCACCCCGCAATTTGCACGACCCTTCGGGGCATCGTCACGACCGACATCACCATCACCGGCGCCGACGGCGATCTCCATTCGGGAGAATGGGGCGGGATGACGTACGAACCGATCGACGTCCTCCGGTGGGTGCTCCAGAACCTGAAGGACTTCAAGACGGGGAAAGTCCTCGTGCCCGGCTTCTACGACGACGTCATTGTCCCGGGCGCGGAGGAGCGCCGCGCGCTGGCCGCCGGCCCCTGGAAAGACGAGGATAAGGCGCGTGAGATCGGCGTCGCCCGGCTCTTCTCGGAAGAGGGGTTCACCGTTCGCGAGGCCGGAACTGTCCGACCGACGCTCCAGGTGAACGGAATCCTGGGCGGCTACACCAGCGGCGGCTTCAAGACCGTCATCGGAAACAAGGCCATGGCGAAGGTGAGCATGCGCCTGGTCCACAACCAGAACGGCGAGAAGATCCACGGCGCGTTCGTGAAATACGTGAAGGAGCTGGTCGGGGATAAGGGGAAGGTGGCCTTCGGTCGCTACGGCGACGGGCGCCCGTTCCGCGCCGACATGAACGACCCCTACGTCCAGGCGGGGCTCAGGGCGATGGAGGCCGGCTATGGCAAGAAGGCGGTCGTCTACAACATGGGAGGCTCCATTCCGATCGTGGCGCCCCTGGTGGAAGCGACGAAGGCCCACTGCGTCATGATGGGCTTCGGGCTACCGGGCGACAATCTCCACGCGCCGAACGAGCACTTCCAGCTGGCGGCGTTCCGGAACGGCGCCCGGGCGGCGGCGGCCTATCTTTACGAGGTGGCGGCGCGGATCGGGACCCCCGCGGGGGCCTAGCGGGGGGACGAAAAAACTCGCACCGCTAAGTCGTTCTGGTAGCGCGCGTCCCAGGTTTGGGGTATCGTTCGGTCGAGAGGCGCATCCGAACCATTGGATTTCGATGCGCCGCGGCCAGGGAAGGCCGAAACGCATTGCCCAAGTCATAGGCCAAGTCACGGGCCAACTCATGGGCCAAGTCAAGGATGACGGGGCGCGTACGGCGGCACGCCACGGAGCTCGCGGTTCTCACCGGCACCCGACTCCTACGAGCCGAACCGGCGCGCCCCTCACTTCCTCCGGGGCCCGCTCCCGCTCCTACCGGGCCGTGATTTTCAAATCCGCGAAGTCCGCCACCGTATCGTCTTCGGTCCAGAGCCCTACCGTCCCGCGGATAAATCGCTCGTCCCGGAACGCCATTTTCTCCACACCGTCGTAGAGCACGACGATCGTCGCCCGTTCGCGGCGAATGCCGAGGGTGTGCCATTCACCGGCCACCGGGGCATCCAACGACTGCATCTTGATGTCGCGCCGCTTTCCGGACAGGAGATAGTGCGCGACCAGCTCGTTGTCGGCCCCGCTCAGCCGGATGAGATAGCCGTTCTTCCCCTTCTTGTCGATCTGGAAGAGGATCCCGACCGAGGGATCGATCTCTCCCGAGAGGATCCGGAATCGCACCGAGGCTTCCCCCGTTTCGAGGATCGGACGGACGAGCCGGATCCAGTTCGACGCTCTCCCCTCGTCGCCCGAGGCTTGCCGCAACAGACGCGGGGACTGCCACGCGGAATCGGCGGCTCCGGACGGCGCTACGGCCGACGAATCCTCCACCACGACCCAGGTTCCCCCCATCACGATCGTCCCCGAGGGCGCCAAGCCGAGCGTATCGGCCCGGAAATCGTGGACCCAGGTGCGCGCACGAGGCGCTCGCTTCCCCGCCCACGAGGGGACGGCCACGAGGAGGCACGCGGCGGTGACAGAGAGTGCGGCGACGAAGCGACGGGTCATGTGTACTCCTTGAGTGTTTGGTAGAGGCGGACCATCGCCTCGGTATCGCGCCGACAGTAGCGGAGGAGCCCATCCTGGAGCCGATCGCGCACGTCGCGCGGCTGCGCCGGGTCCGTCATGTCGATGAACGCGAGCGCGGCCTGGCCCCCTTCCCGGATTTCCAGACCTTCGTAGGAGAGATCGGGGACGACCACGGGAAGGACCTGCTTGATCGAGAACGATCCCTGGAAGCCGGGATGGTAGTAATGCGTATGGATCACCTTGTGGAGGTCGAGGATTCTCCGCTCGAGCAGCCGGAGTAGACGTTCGCGCTCGGCGGGAATCGCCTCCGCCAGCTCCTTGATCATCCTCTCCTCGAAATCGGAATAGACGACGATCGTCCCCTCCTCCCCCAGCGACTCGAGCAGCGCCTGGACGAGCGGCCCCCGCGGGTCGGTCCGCTCGACGTGCAGGTACTCGAAGTGTCGCAGCGTCCCGTCCCGTTCCAGCACGTGATTCGACCATTGGAAGGGAGTCTGCTGAAACGGCCGGGTGCCGGGGATCAGCGGCAGCGCGGGATTGCACGTCTCGAAGTCGAGGAAATGAATCGGGAAGCAAGCGACGGCCAGTGCGTCGCTCAATTCTGGGCTCACATAGTGCGCCTGCTCGAGCACGCAGGCGCGGACGCGCCGCTGGAGGTCCGAGAGTCCGCTGAAGTCCGCTGGAATGTTCCGGATGTCATCGATCCCCGCCTCCCCCAGATCGCGGCGGAGCCGGGCGCTCAGCCTCGGGAGCGCGTCGATCGGATGCTCGGTGCGCTGCTCCCTGTGGCAGCTCCCGTGGAAGGGACAGCGATAGGGCGCGTCGCACTGCGAGCCTACCGGCACCTCGGGCGGCTCCATGGCCCAGAGCGGCTCCCTCATCGCGGCGATGTCGGAGATCAACTCATCGCGGACGCGCCGCGCCTGTGAGGTCAAATCCTGGAACCGGAAGAGTTCGTCGAGGTCGTACGGACCGCCGGGCCAGAGGTACTGCTTGTTGACGTGGAGAATCCCCGCACGCGACACGGTGACGCCCGCGCCCTCGGCGACGAAGAACTGCACGGCCAGATCGGGGATGTGCTCGTCCTTCACGCCGCCGCTCGACTTCACTTCGATGAGATCCCAGGCGCCCTGGCTGTTTCGTGCCAGGACGTCCACGCGAACACTGATGTTGTCGTGCTGAAACGTCGCCTCGTAGATGGCGGGGATGCGAGGGTCGTTCATGGCGGCCCGGGTAGAAGCGGCCGCTTCAGCGGACTTGAATCGATCCTCGGTGATCGTCACGCCGCCGGGGTAACGCCCGCGCGCCACTCGCCCCACTACGGTCCCCGACTCCATCAGCGCCTGCCGCGCGGGTTCGACCGCGTCCCGGCTGTTGTAGTGGTAGCACTCGAAATAGAGGCGCTTGTGGCACTGGAGGCCGGCAGCGACTCTGGACTTGGAGAGCGGCTTGATGGTGGAGCGGGCGCGCGGTTCGGCGCCCCAGAGCGGAAGTTGATTCACCCTTCGACGATAGCACAGGAGAGGCCCGCTGGTCCGATGGCAGACGATTCCCGGTGAGGGGCCTCTCGTGGTAGGGTCAAAAGACATGATTCCGCCGATCGATCCCATGGCGCTTTTCCAGGAGTGGTTCGAGGCCGCGCACCACATTGGACTCCCCGAGCCCTCCGCCGCCGCGCTCGCGACGGTGGATCCCGAAGGGAGGCCTTCGATTCGGACCGTCCTCGTCCGCGGCATCGACGAGCGCGGCTTCGCCTTTTTCACGAACCTCGAAAGCCGGAAGGGGCGGGAGCTTCTGGCCTGCCCGGACGGCGCTCCGGCCTGCCTCAACTTCTACTGGCCCCCGGTGGCGAGGCAGGTGCGGATCGAGGGACTGGCGACGCCGGTGCCGGTGGCCGAGGCCGACGCCTACTGGGCCTCCCGACCGCGCGGACACCAGGTCGCTGCCTACGCCTCGCCGCAGAGCCAGGTCGTGACGGGCGGCCGGAAGGAACTCGAAGTCCGCTTCGCCGAGTGGGACAAGAAGCTCCCCCGCGCCAACATCCCGAGACCCGATTTCTGGTCCGGTTTCCGCCTCGTCCCCGGGACGATCGAGTTCTGGCAGGGGCGGGAGAATCGCCTCCACGAGCGGATCCTCTATCGGCGGGAGGATGGTCGCTGGGTCTCCGCGATCGTGGCCCCCTGATGTTTCTCACGCGAAGCGCGGCCGCGATCTTTCCGTTCGCGTTCGCGCTCGCGACGGCGTTCACCGCGCCGCCGAGAAGCGCCTCGGCCGCCGTGGAGTGGGTCTCCGACACACTCGCTACTTTCGAGGGAGTCTCTCGGAGCGTCGACCGAGGTTCGCTCCTCGTCCCCGAGGACCGCGCGAAGCCGTACGGAGCCCGCATCCATCTCGGCTTCGTGCGGATGCGCGCGACGGGAAGCCCCGCCGGCGCGCCGCTCGTCTTTCTGGCGGGAGGGCCGGGCATGCCGGCCTCGTTCATGGCGCGCATCCCCAACTACGATCGCCTCTTCCAGCGACTCCGCGCCGGCGGAGACGTCATTCTCGTGGACCAGCGCGGCTGCGGCCTGTCGGGTCCGGTCCTGGCCTGTGCGCCGAAGGAGCCGCTCCCGGGCGACGTCTTCGCTTCCGAGGAGCGCGCGCGCGCTGCCCTCGATCGCGCTCTTGCCTCCTGCGCGGCCACGCTTCGCGCTCAGGGATTGCGGCCCGAGGCGTATCACAATCGAGCCTGCGCCGAGGACATCGAGGATCTCCGGCGCGCGATCGACGCTCCGCGCCTTCGGCTCCTCGCCTTCTCGTCGGGAACGGAGCTGGCGCAAGACGTTTTTCGTCTCCACGGCAATCGCGTGGAGCGCGCGGTGCTGGTCGGCACGCGCGCGACCGACGAAGCGTGGCGGCTTCCCGGCGCGTTCGATTTTCACGTTCGCCGGCTGGCCCGTGTCGTCGCGCGGGACTCCGCCTACGCCTCCCGCTTCCCCGACTTCGAAGCGGCGATCCGCGCGGCGGTCGACTCGCTCACGGCGCACCCGCGCACGATCCCGGTGGTCGATCGACGCTCCGGCACGACCGTGGAACTCACGGCGGGAGGATTCGCGCTCCAGATGATCCTCCAGGGCGACCTGATGGATCCGTTCGGGTTCGCCATCGCTCCCGCCCTGCTCGCGTCCCTGGCCGATGGCGACGACGCGCTCTTCGCCGTGAAGCTGGGGCAGCTCTACAACACTTACTCAGGCGTCTCGAACGTGGAGATGGTCGCCCTCGACTGCGCGTCGGGCGCCGACGCCGAGCGCGTGCGCCGCATGGAGCGGGAGGCGGAACGGAGCATCCTCGGGGGGGCCCGCATCGTGCTCCAGCGTCCGGAACTCTGCCGGGAGATCGGCGCAGCCGACCTGGGCCCCGACTACCGGGAGCGTGTCTACAGCCTGGTGCCGACGCTCTTCGTCAGCGGGTCGTTCGACGGCAATGCGCCGCCCTATCAGGCGGAAGAAGTGCGGTGGGGATTCCCGAACGCGAACCACGTGGTGGTCGCGAACGGGTGGCATGAACTCCTGCCCGCCCCCGACGTGCAGCAGGTAGTCGCCGATTACCTCGAGGGCAAGGACGTCTCGGGGCGGCGGATCGTCGTTCCGCCGCCCCGCTTCTTTTCGATCGCCGAAGCCAAGGCGCTTGTCGGCGCCCCGCCGCTAACGCGCTAGAAAGCATAGCCGAGCGTCACGCTCAGCGAGCTGGCGTAGGCAATGGAGAGGCCCCGGAGCGATGGCGCTCCGAGGCCTCGAGTTTCGGATCGGTTTAGCGAGCGACCGCGCGCGGCCCCTGCCGCTCCTCGCTGTCCACGCGGCCGACCTGGCGCCAGAAGGCCGCCGGGTTCGTCTGCCGCAGACGGGCCGTCTCGGTGATGCTGTGGAAGGAGAACGCCACGCCGCATCCCGTCGTGAGCCCAGCCATCAGCTCGCCCTTCGGCACGCCCGGCGCGAAGACCCACGCGAGAACGACGGCCGCCGCGACCACGCAGTTGGCCAGCGACGCCGCCGTCCAATCGCTCGCCACGTTGAAGCCCGGAACGACCTCGAGATGGCTGAGCCGCGTGAACCACTGCGGTCCGTCCTTGCCCTTCTCGAAGAACTCCTTCACGTATCCGGCGATGAGGCGCACCTGCTGCCGTCCGTGAATCATCGCGTAGAAGCCGAACGCCACCGCGAAGACCACCGGAAGCATGAGACTCGCACTCTTCGCAGCCACGCCCCACGAAAGCAGGACGGCGGCGGTCAGGCCCGACGCTACCCAGCAGACCATCGCATTCCGCTCGGCGTCGCTGCCGCGGCTCATGAGCGCGCGGTACTCGAGCTGATCCCAGTCGCCATAGGCAGCCATGTAAGAACCTCCTTGTGAGTGATCGTCAGGGCGGTGCCGCCCCCGCGGCGCCGTCTCCATCTATCGGCAGGTGAGCCCCGTTCGTTGAGCGGGTGTGACAACACCCAGTCTCGCTGCGGCGGCCGAGTCACGGTCAGCGGCCTCCCCGACTCCGCGTCCGGTCGGCTCAATTCACGGGTCCATGGTGAGTTACGAGAAGTCACGACTCGTGGCACGGCCGATGCTTTTAACTCCCCGCAGATGACTTCCCCCGGGGTGACCCCGGGCGCCAAAGAGGAGGAACGAACATGAACGGAACGCTACGAAATCAGCGGATGTGGTTCGCGGGCCTGCTAGGCGCCGCGCTGCTCACGGGGTCGCCGCTCGTCGCCCAGGCCGACGATGGCAAGTGGTGGGATCCTCAGGGGCGGGGCCCCGCTCGGGAACGCCGCGTCGAGCGCGACGTCCGTGGCAGTCACGAGAGCGATCGCGGTCAACGTGGCCGGTGGAATCGCGGTCGGCCGCACTTCCAGCGCCAGGTCGTGGTGATTCGCGACGGCCATCGTGGCCCGAGCTACCGCGCGCAGCGCGTCTGGGCCCGTCCGTCCTATATCGAGCAGCGTCGCCTCTGCGTGATCCGCCCGGTTCGCTACTTCGTGACGGCGAACGCCTCGATCGGTGGCGTGCGGATCCGCGCGCGGATCCATGACCAAGACCGCTTTTACTACGGTTGCAACTTCTGCGACGCCCGCTTCGGCGGCTACGACTCTTACCGGTCGCACGTGGTCCGTTGCGACGACCGGCCGCGCGGGTACCGCTTCCAGGTGAACGACTGGGATAACGAGTGGAACGACGTGGCGTGCGACGTCGATGGGCGCGACGAGCACGGCGGACGCCACGGCGACTGGGACGACGACTACTACCGGTAATGCAACGCGCCCCTTCGCGGGGCGGTCGAGGGACAAGGCGGGGCGGTGGATTCTCTCCACCGCCCCTTGCGCGTTTCGGGGATCGGGATATCGTCTCTTGATACCGGCATAGACGGCCGGTGTTGCCCCGGAAGTCGGGGCCGGGATGTCGGGCTTGGTCGCGGGGGCCAACTGAAAGTGCCCCGGACCCACTAGAGCGCCCGCCGTCCCCCATCCGTCGGCCAGCGCGACGCAATGCCGCGCTGGCCGGTTGTTTTTCCGCCGGCCCGCGCGCATCATTCACCCACATGAAGGCACT
>JANOOP010000266.1:0-8249 GCA_031421415.1 Candidatus Eiseniibacteriota bacterium | reverse complement strand
GTGAGGCGGCGGCGCGCCTTCGATGGCGGTCGTGGAGCCTGGGGGCGTCCCCCGGGACGGCCTCCTCGAGCGCCGCGCGCGGCGGCGCCGACGATGGGCGCGCCGAGGTCGATCTCCGTGCGGGGCGCGGCGGCATCGGGGCGTTCCGGCTGCGGTTCGGCACGCGCCCGACGCAGGCGGATGGGACGGGCGGGGAGCGCTACGCGGTCGGCGATCTCGTCGTCGCGCGGGAGCCCGGTCGCACCCTTCGCCTCACGGCGGGGGACCGCGCGGTGCAGGCGGGTGAGCGATGGCGGCGGGGCGCCGCGGAGGGAGCCGTGCTCGAGATCGAGCGGCGCCATCGCGCGTCGTTCACCTTGACGGCCGAAGTGGTGCGCGCCGAGGATGGCGCGGGCTCGTACGGTACGGGTCTCGACGTCGCCGGAGGCGGGTCGCTCCGCGCGCGCACGCGGAGCGGCCTTCGCGCCGCGGCGCGCGGGTGGATCGGCCTCGGCGCCTGGCGGTGCGGCATGGCGGTGGACGACGAGGACGTTGGCAGCGTGGATGAAACGACCGCCGGGGAAGCGCGCGCGCCGCGCGTGAATCTCTGGCTGGCATGGAGCGGCGGCTCGGACGCGCGCTAGGCGCGCCGCGAACTCCCGCAGGAGGCACGATGCGTTACGCGGAACGGATGAACCTGCTCGGGACCGAGACCGCCTTCGAGGTGCTGGCGAAGGCGCGCGCGCTCGAGGCCCAGGGGCGCTCGATCGTCCATCTGGAGATTGGGGAGCCGGACTTCGACACTCCCGCCGCCATTCGCGACGCCGCGATCCGGGCGATCCAGGATGGCTACACGCACTACGGCCCCTCGGCCGGGCTCCCGGAGGTGAAGGAGGCGATCGCCGCCCACATCTCCAAGGACCGCGGTCTGAGCGTGGCCCCCGACCAGGTCGTGATCACGCCGGGCGGGAAACCGGTCATCACCTTTTCCATTCTCGCGACCGTCGATCCGGGCGACGAGGTGATCGTCCCGAACCCCGGCTTTCCGATCTACGAGTCGGTGGTTCGCTTCGTGGGCGCGAAGGCGGTTCCGATGGTTCTCCGCGAGGAGCGGAACTTTCAGTTCGGCGCGGCGGATCTTGAATCGCTCCTGACGCCGAAGACCAAGATGGTCGTGCTGAACTCGCCGCACAACCCGACCGGCTCGGTCCTCTCGCCGAAGGACCTCGACGAGATCGCCGCGCTCCTGCGCGACCGCGACATCTGGGTCCTCTCCGACGAGATCTACTCCAAGGTGCTCTACGAAGGGGTCCATCAGTCGATCGCGACGCGCCCCGGCATGGCCGAGAAGACGATCATCCTGGACGGCTTCTCGAAGACCTACGCCATGACCGGCTGGCGGCTCGGCTACGGCATCATGACGCCGGCGCTCGCGAAGCACGTGGCGCGCCTCGCGACGAACGTCTACTCGCACGCGACGTCCTTCGTGCAGCGGGCGGCGCCGACGGCGCTCGGCGGCAATCAGGACGAGGTGGTGGCGATGGTGGCGGAGTTCCGCCGCCGGCGCGAGACGATCGTGGCGGGCCTGAACGCCATTCCGGGCGTCACCTGCACGAAACCGGCGGGCGCGTTCTACGTCTTTCCGAACGTCCGCGGTCTCGGCATGAAGAGCGCGGACGTGGAGACGGCTTTATTGCAAGAAGCCGGAATCGCCGCCCTCTCGGGGACCGCGTTCGGCGTGCACGGAGAGGGGTACATCCGCTTCTCCTACGCGAATTCGATCGAGAACATCCAGGAAGGGCTGCGCCGCTTCGAGACGTTCGTCCAGAGCCACGCCCGCGCCGCGCGCTGACCCATGGATCGGCTTCCGAAGCGGGTCCTGATCACGCTGGGGGGGAACGCGATTCTCCCCTCGCGCGGCACGGGCACGTTCGAGGAGCAGTGCGCCATCACGCGTCTGACGATGCAGCCGATCGGGGAGATGGTGGCGGCCGGTGTCGAGGTGGTGCTGAGCCACGGAAACGGACCGATCGTCGGCAATATCCTGATCCGGAACGAGGCCGTGCGGGATCAGATCCCGCCGATGCCGCTCGACGTCTGCGGCGCCGATTCGCAGGGTGGGATCGGCTACATGATGCAGCAGTCGCTCCAGAACGAGCTGAGGCGCCAGTCGCTCGACCGGACCGTCGTGACCGTGGTGACGCAGATCGTCGTGGACGAACGCGATCCCGCGTTTCGCCGACCGACGAAGCCGATCGGCCCCTTCTACACGGAGGAGCGCGCGAGACTCCTGGCGAAGGAGAAGGGGTGGACGATCGTGGAGGACGCGGGACGGGGCTACCGCCGTGTCGTGCCCTCGCCTCAGCCGCTCGAGGTGGTGGAGATCGCGGCCATTCGCGCTCTGGTCGAGGAGGGCATGATTGTCATCGCCGGCGGCGGAGGCGGGATCCCGGTCTCGCGGCAGTGGGACGGAGCGCTCCACGGCGTCGAGGCGGTGATCGACAAGGATCTCGCCTCGAGCCTTCTGGCGCGGCTTCTCGGCTGCGACACGCTGGTCATCATCACCGGCGTCGATCGCGTGTCGGTCCACTTCAAGAAACCGGAGCAGCGCGACCTCGACGTCACGACGATCGAGGAACTGGAGCGCTACCAGAAGGAAGGGCACTTCCCGGCCGGAAGCATGGGCCCGAAGGTGCAGGCCGCCATCGAGTTCATCCGCGGCGGAGGGCAAGAAGTGATCATCACGTCGCCCGAAAAGGCTCGGGAGGCGATCGAGGGAGCGGCGGGCACGCGCGTACGCCGCGGCTGACGTGGCGGGCGCGAGGGGGAGGACGATGGGCGACAAGGACGTCGGACTGAAGATCGGGGGGCTGACGCTCGCCGAGGGCGGGCGCTGGGCCGTGAAGGAGTTCGATCTCGCGGTTCCCGCCGGAGCCGTGCACGTCGTCCTGGGCGAGCGCGACACCGGGAAGACCGCGCTCCTCCAGTCGATCGCCGGATTACGCGTGGAAGAGAAGGGGTCGATCCGCTTCCCCGGCGCCGAGGGCGAGGGGAACGATGGCTCCGCCGCGCGCCGCCGCGGCTCCGCGTTCCTTCCCCGCGAAATTCCGCCGAGCACGCTGCGCGTCGCGGAACGCCTGACGCTCCACCAGGCCCCGCGCTGGTTCGGGATCGGCATCGAGGCTCGTCGCGCGGAGGCGCAAGCGCGCGAACGGGCCGCGGCGCTCGAGATCGAATCGCTGCTCGACGTTCCGCTCGAGGCGCTCCGCCCGCTGGAGCGGCGCCTGGTCGAGCTGGCGGCCGCGCTCGCCGAATCGCCCGGCATCCTCCTCCTCGACGAACCGACCGGCGATCTGGGCCCTCACGAGGCGCGCCAATTCCTCGCGGCGCTCCGCGGCGCGGCCGAGCGCGCCAAGATTCCCGCCATCGTCACGACCACCTGGCCGCGCGACGCCTATCCCGAGGCGCGCGGCGTCACGATTCTCTGGCGCGGCGCCGACCCCGTCACCGTCTCGACCTCCGAGGTCACCGAGGCCGCGCTGGTGGAGCGCTGGACAGGCGGCATCGGAATCAAGCGGACCCCCTCCGGCGCGCACACCGCGGGCGACATGCTCCTTCGCGCCGAGGGCCTGGTGCTCGAGGGGCGCGGGCGCGAGACCTCGCTCGCCGGCATCGACTTCGAAGTGAACGCCGGCGAGGTGCTCGCGATCTGCGGCGCCCCCGCCGACGGGCTCAATCTCCTGCACGACATCCTCCTCGGAAGCCGCACTCCCGCGCGCGGCACGATGCATTTCCTGGGCAAGGACATCGCGCGCGCGCGGCGCCGGCTCCGCGCCGATTCTGGGATGACGTTCGTCAACCCGCCGCACGCGCGCGATCAGTCGATTCTGGATTTCAACGTCGACGAGAATCTGGCCCTGGGGCAGATGCAGGGGCCGCCGTTCGCGCGGGGCGGATTCCTCCGCCATGACTCCATCCGCGGCAACGCGATCCGC
Organism: Candidatus Eiseniibacteriota bacterium; assembly: GCA_031421415.1. Classification (GTDB taxonomy): domain Bacteria; phylum Eisenbacteria; class RBG-16-71-46; order SZUA-252; family SZUA-252; genus SZUA-252. Next base: position 4,275 of record JANOOP010000266.1, on the reverse strand, counting down.
GCGCTCCTCGACTTCGACATTCCGGAGACCGAGCCAGGCACGCGCTTCGGCGACCTGAACCTCGGCATGCGCCAGAGGCTCATCGTGGCGCGCGAGGTGATTCACAATCCTCGGCTGCTCGTGATCCGCTCCCCGGGACAGGGCCTCTCGCTCGAGGCGCAGGAATACGTGCGGCGGACGCTCATCCTCCAGTGCGAGCGCGGGACGGCGCTCCTCTGGCTCACCGAAGAGCCCGAGGAGGCGATGCGCGTCGCCGACCGTCTGGCGGTCCTGACGGCCGGGAAACTCGTCTGGATTCCGGTCACGGAAACGATGACGCGCGAGATGATCATCGAGGAAATGTCGGGGGCGGCAGCGTGATTCTTCCGGGCCGGTGCCGCGGCGGCAAGCTTCAGCTGCTCGGAAACGCCCTCGTCGTCCTGGCCCTCTTCGCCGGGACGCACGCGCTGGCGCGGGGAAGCGTCGACCTCAATCCCGCCGCGTGGGCGGCGCCCTGGACCGGGGACGTCGTGCTCGTTTCGGCCGGGCTCCTGTTCCTGGGCCTCGCGTTTCTCTTTCCGCTTCACGGCGGACTCCTGAATCTCGGAATCCACGCGCAGTTCCTGGTCGGCTATTCCGTCGGCGCCTCCATCGTGCGCGGCGGCATCGTCGACCCGGCGGCGCAGGCGTGGCTGGCGCTGGCAGCCGGCGTGCTCGCCGGAGGCGGGACGGGGCTCGTCATGGCGTGGCTCAAGCAGAAGTTCGCGATCCACGAGGTGCTCAGCGGACTTCTCCTGAGCGCCGCGTTCATGCCGCTGGGGAGGGCGCTCGCCGTCGACCGGGTGACGCCTCCGGCGCTGACCATCGAACTGGGCGCCTTCGCGACGCCGCTGCAGTTCGCGCCTGGCCTGTCGCTCCCTCCGTCGTTCGTGCTGACGTGGGGGATCCTGCTTCTCTCCGCGGCGCTCGTGATCGGCCTCCTCTTCGCGCACGTCTTGCGCCATGCGGTCGCGGGTTTCGCGGTGCGCGCTACGGGGGCGAATCCCCTGGCGGCGGTGGCGACCGGCGTGGAGGTGGAGCGCGTGCAGCTCGTCCTCCTCGGCCTGGGCGGAGCGTGCGCGGGTCTCACCGGCGCGCTCCAGCTCTGGACGCAGCCGGCGGTGATGCTCGAGCGCTGGCCCTTCCCGCTCGGATTCGCCGGCATGGCGGTCGCCTTTCTCGGACTCGGCTCGGTACGGGGCGCCCTCGTGGCCGCGCTGGTGCTGGCCGCGTGGCTCAACACGCCGGGCGCGGCGGCGGTGCTCCAGCATCCGGGGTGGGGAGCCGCCATCACGCTGGTGCTCCTCTCGCCCGCGCTCTGGGTTCTTCCGCGGCTACAGCCGGAGCAGGGAGCGCCGCGATCGATCTGGCGCACGAGGCACCGCGAACCGATCTGATTTCGTTCCGCTCCCGTTCTGAATCCGTAGCCGTCTCGCGCTCCCCGCGCGCCTCCTCCTCTCCCGTCCCGCACACCTGACCGAATCGCCCCGACACAACCCTTTGCTGGGAGGAGGTCGCCATGGTTCGCGCATGGGGAGTCGTGTTGTGGGTCTTGGTGGTGGCGGTGGCGCTGGCGGTCGCGATGCGGTTCGCGCCGCCGGTGCGCGCGCAGGGAGCGGGAGGACTCGTGCTGAACGAGTTCCTGGCGGGGCCGGCGCGCGACTGGGACGGCGACGGCGTGTTCGACGCGCGAAAGGACGAGTGGCTGGAGATCAAGAACGACGGCGCCGCGCCCGTCGATCTGGCGGCGTACCGAGTGTCGGATGCCGACTCGACGATCCGGTACGCATTCTCGGGAACGCTGCTCCCGGGAAACGTCTTGCTGGTGACGGGAACCGCGGCGCTCGACTGGCAGCGAGCCGCGGGGAGGACGGCGTCGGGGCTGAGCCTCAACAATTCGGGCGACACGGTCCGTCTTTTCCGGATCGACGGCGCCGACACGGTCGCGGTCGACGTGAAGAGCTATAACTCGATCGAGGGGGCGTCGGACCGGTCGGCGGGGAGGTTCGGCGCGGGCTGGGCGCTCTTCGACGCGCTGAACGCGTATGCCGGCAGTGGCGAGCCGAAGGGGACCGGCTGCCCGCCGACGCCGGGCGCGGAGAACGGCTGCACCACCAAGGTGAGCAGCACGACATGGGGGTGGATCAAGGCGAACTACCGGTAAGGCGCACGATTCACGAACGGAAGCGAAGGGCGGGTCCGGAGTCGGAGCCCGCCCTTCGCGTGCCTACCACTCCCGTTCCTACGCCTTCGCACGCTCCAGCAGCTGTTCGGCGAGATCGGTGAGTTCCGAGGTCCCGGCGATGTTCTCGATCCACCGCTGGGGGAGCGCGGCGGCGCCGTGGAACGCGCCCAGCAACGCGCCCGCCACGGCGCCGTTCGTGTCGGTGTCGCCGCCGGCGTTCACGATCGCGATCAAGGTCGCTTCGGCTGGCCCCTCCTGCTCCAGCGCCCAGAGCCCGGCCTGCATCGCCTTCAGCGTGTAGCCCATCGTGTTGTCGTGGTCCAGGGCCAGGACGTCGAGAATGACGCCGGCGGAGGCCCGCACGGCGCTTCCGACCGCCGCCGGCGCGCCCGCCTCGTCCACGGCATCCGCCAGGTCGGCCGGATCGACGCGGCGCCCCTCGAGCGCTGCGGCGATCGCGATGTTGACCACCACCGAGGACCAGCCGCAGCGCGGGTCGTGGTGCGTCACCAGGGCGCTCCGGTTCGTCTCCTCCACCAGCCGCTCGGGATCGCGGCGCCAGCGGAGCGCGGCGGGGGCGCAGCGCATCACGGCGCCGTTCCCGGCCGCGTTCCGGCCCGTTTCCTCCCAGACGACCCTTGCCGCATCGTGCGCCGAGGCGCCCCTCTCGATCGCGTCGAGGACGGTGCGCGTGAGATGCCCGATGCCGCGTCCGTTCGCCCGCCGCCAGGCGAGGAGACGGACGGAGAGGTCCTCCACGTCGAGCCGATCGTTTTCCAAGATCGACTCGGCCAGGATCACGGCCTGCGCGAGGTCGTCGTCCCAGGGAAGCCGCTGCTCCTCGCGCGGGATGTCCCGCACGCCCTCCGGGTGGTGCCGCGCGATCAGGGTGCGCGGGTAACCCTCCACCGGGAGGCCCAGCACGTTTCCCGCGGCGAGGCCGAGAATGGCCCCGCGATAGCGCTCGGCCAGCGTCTCCGCGGACGGGGAAGCGGCGGAACGGTCCAGGATGTCGAGAAGTCGTTTCATGGTCTGCAAAGGGCCTCCGTGGTCGCCGCTTTCCTCAACGCTGGGAATCGTGGCTCCTCGCCGATGGGAGGGAGCACCTCGCCGGGCCGATCACCATGCCGCAGGGTAGCATCCCCCGCGTGGAGGGACCACCCCGCGTGCTAGGATTCGGCGACATGGTCGGCGCGCGCGTTCGGGAACTCCGCCTCTTCGCCCTCTTCTACCTCGCGGGCCTCCTCGCGCTCGTGGGTTTGCTCATCGTGCTGGTAGCGTTGCGCGGCGCCTCTCCGTCCGAGATCGTGGAGCGACTGCCGCGCTTCGTTCGGTGGGTCTCGCGGAATCCGCTCAGCTACTTCCTCGCCACGGTCCCGTATCTCCTCTTCATCGTCGGGCGCTCGCTCCGGCGCGCCCACCGCCGCGGCGGAGCTCGAGCGCTGGCCGCCGCCTTCGCCACGCGAGTCGCCCTCCCCGCGGCGGCGATCGCGGCGCTCGGGCTCGGCTATCGCGCCTACCGTTACGAGACGCCGGTCTCCTGGAACCATGACGCCGAGGCGAGGAACGAGTCGGGCCGCGCCCAGAACCTCTACGCGCGGGACGGCAAGATACGCGGGATGAATCTGGTGGCGGGCCGGCGCCTGGGGGAGGCGGCGCTCCTGCCCCTCCTGCGCGACAACGTGGAGTGGATCTCGATCACGCCGTTCGGCTGGCAGGAGCGGCTGGCGGGGACGGTCATCGAGACGAACGGCGAGGCGGGCTACTGGAGCGAGAGCGACTCGGGCATCGTGGAACTGACGCGCCTGGCGCACGCGCGCGGCATGCGGGTCGCGCTGAAGCCGCACTTGTGGGTGACCGAAGGCGGGCATGGAGGCGGCGGCAGACTGGCGGAGATCGATCCTGGGAGCTCCGACGGCTGGCGGGCATGGTTCGCGTCGTACCGCTCGTTCCTGCTTCGCTACGCCGCTCTGGCGGAGAGCGCGGACGTCGATCTCCTCTAGATCGGCGCGGAGCTTAGCCTCTCCTCGACCAAACACACCGGGGAGTGGCGCGCGCTCATCGCCGAGACG
>JANOOP010000265.1:0-1707 GCA_031421415.1 Candidatus Eiseniibacteriota bacterium | reverse complement strand
GGCGAGGCCGGCCTGGTAGCGCGCCTGGTTGCGGCGCGGATTCTCGGGGTAGCGGCGGAGGAAGTCGTCGTAGCCCGCGGCGGCGTCGCGATAGCGCTTCTGATTGAAGCGGACGTGCGCGATGTCCAGGAGCGCGCCGCTCACGACGGTAGGATCGGAGGCGCCGCCCCAGCGGGCGACCAAACGCTCCTCGGTGGCGACGGCCAGGCTATCGCGACCTTGCTGCGCGTAGGTCCAGGCCAAAAGCTTCGTCGCCGCGGCGCTGACCGGGTGATCGGGGAAGTTGACGATGAGGCGTTCCAGCGTCGTCTGCGCCTCCGCGTGCCGCGACATGGCGGCCATGGCGTCGGCGTCGATGAGCATGGCGTAAGCGCGCCACGGCGAACGGCTGGGCGGCATCCGCTGGAGGAGAAGATGCGGGGCGCCGGCCAGCTGGCCCAGGTCGCCCGCGCGACGGTAAGACTCGAGCAGGAGGCAGAGCGACGCGTCGACGATGTCCCGCTTGTCGGCGGCGGGCGCCACGGGCTTACCGGCCGAGTCGGCCGGCGGCACGTAGCGGTCGAGCACGATCTGGAAATAGGGCGCCGCCGAACGCGGGCGGTTCTGTCCCAGGAGCCCGACGCCGGCCAGGTAGGCGGCGGCCGGGGCTTCCGGCTCGAGCGGGTAGCCCGAGACGACGGCCTGATAGGAGCCGGTGGCGTCGTGGGGGCGGCCCATGGCGTCGAGACAGCGCGCCACGCGGTACTGCGCGCTGGCGGCCACCGACTGCTGGAAGTAGATCGTCAGCACCTTGTTCAGCTCCACGATCGCCTCGGCGTTCTGGCCGCGCGTGGCGAGGAGATCGCCGATGAGGAACTGGGCGCGTGCGCCGACGCTTGTGCCGGCGTGCCGTTCGGCCACACCGCGAAGGAGCGTCAGCGCGGAGTCGGACGCGCCCAGGAGCGACGTCGCTCCCGCCGCGCGAAGCTCCGCCTCGGCCACCACGCGCGGATCGCTGGCGCGGGTCGCGGCGCGGTTGAACTCCTCCGCAGCGCTCCGGTAATCGCGGGCCACCAGAAAGGCGTCGGCCTTCCCGAGCAGCGCCGCGTCGCGAAGCGGGGAGTCGGGATAGCGGTCGGCCACCTCCTGGAACGCGGCCGCCGAGCGGAGCACGTTACCCTGCGCCCGGAAGAGAAGCCCGCGAAGGTACGTCGCGGCCGGTCCAGTGACCTCCTTGGTCAGCGCGGAAGATGCCTCGGCGTGTTTCCCCTGCGCGTAGAGCGCCGTTGCCAGCGCCAGCGCGACACGGCGGTCTCCGGCCGCCCACGGCTGCGCCGCCGTCAACACCGCCAGGTGCTTTCGCGCCACGGTGGGATCGCCGCGCCGGAGCGCGTTCCACGTCTGGGCGAGGAGCGCCTCGCCCTTCAGCGGACTCTGCGGGAAGCGGCCCATCCATTCGACCCACTCCCCGGCCGCGCGGGCGTCGTCGCCCGACGCTTCGAGCGCCTGGATCGACGCGAACGAGGCGTCGTCGGCGAAGATCCCCTTGCCGAAGCCGTCCGTGGCGCGGCGGTATTCTTCCGACGCGAAGAGGTGATCGCCGCGCTCGCTCGCCACGGTGGCCGCCAGCGCGCGGGCCGCGGCCTTCTCGTCGTCGCTTCCGCCGCGGGCGATGGCCGCGGCCGCACGCGTGACTTCTTCGAAACCGGCGACCCGGTCGGCGTCGCG
>JANOOP010000264.1:0-2017 GCA_031421415.1 Candidatus Eiseniibacteriota bacterium | reverse complement strand
AGTCCGGACGCGCGATCCCTGAATTTCCCGACCTTCCGTATCGAGAGGTCATCGTACCGCCGTACGGTTTTTTCTGCCGTGTCGAGGGCCGGACCGTGTGGATTGTCGCGGTCTGGCATTCCGCCCAACTTCCCGATGAGTCTTCGTCGTAAGAGCGCCATGATCCGCGCACGCACCTACTATTGTGGCGATCCGCGTCATCCAACTTGGTACCCCCCGTAGCCATGGCGAGGGACTGCGCCTGGGCACGGTCCGGCGCCCGCCGCGTGGCGTGCCCAAAACCGAGCACGCTTCCCGCGACATCTATGACGTCTGGCTCCCCGACCTGGCCCCGTCCGAGGAACTCGTCAAGGTCGCGCTGTTGTCCCTGGGTTGCTACTGCGAGGACGACGCCCGGTGTCATCGTTCGGTCCTCAAGGCGCTACTCTTGGAACACGGAGCGCGGCTGGAGTAGTGCGTGGAGTGGCTCATCGAAGAGGATGATGCCGAACAAGGTAATGAAGCTTACGCAGCCCTGGCATGGGCGTGCCCTATCAGTCTCTTTTAAAGGTATTCTTGGCCGAGCGGATCCGGCAGGAGCTCCGGACCTCCCGAGCGCGACCTAGAGAGGTCTAACTCCGCACTTCAGCCGACGGGCCGCTCCGCGCCCCGTCGCTGACCGCGGGCGTCAGGCCACAATCGCCGGTCACCATCGACCGGCAGTCCGTCCGATCAGTCATCCTTTCGCACCGTTTCCGGCGTCCGCCTCCCCTGGTACCATCCCGGCAAGTTAACCGTTCCCTTCTCACGACCTAGGGAGATCCGCATGTCTCGGAAGGCTTGGCTCTTTGCTTGGCTCTGGATCGCGCCTATCGTCGCTCTTCTCACCGGTCCGATGGCAGCATCCGCCGCCTAGAACGCTCCCGCTGACCCCACCCTCCCCCGTGAAGCCGCTGCCTTACGCGAGGCCGTCATAATCCTCGCCGACGACAAGATGGAAGGGCGCGGGCTCGGCACGAAGGGGATCGGGCTCGCGGCGAACTACATCGAGAAGCGGCTCAAGGGAGCGGGACTGAAGCCGGGCTTCGGCAGCTCCTACCGGCAGAAATTCCCCGTGAAGATCGGCGTCGAGAAACTCGAAGGGAACGCGATCGAGGGGCTCGCGGACGACGAATGGACGCCGCTCGGTTTCTCCTCGCCGGGAGCATTCTCCGGCGAGCTGGCGTTCGCCGGCTACGGCATCGAGGCGGCGCCGCTCGGGTACCAGGAATACTCCGGCATCGATCTGAAGGGAAAGATCGTCCTCATCCTCCGCTACGAGCCGCAGGAGAAGGACGATGCTTCCCCGTTCGACGGCAAGCGACCCAGCCGCTGGTCGGCGCTTCGCTACAAGGCGATGCAGGCGCGCGAGCGCGGCGCCGCGGCGATCGTCTTCGTGACCGGTCCGCTCCAGGACGAAGGGAACGACAAGGTCCCCGCGCTCAAGAACGACGGTCCCGAGAGTCCCGCGGGGATTCCGGTGATCCAGGTGAAGACGTCGGTCGCGAAGCGGTGGCTCGCCACCGCGGGAATCGACCTGGTCGAGTTTCAGAAGCAGGTCGACCGCGATTTATCGCCCCGCTCCCGCGCCACGACCGGCGTGACCGTGAAGGGAAACGTCGCGATCCGCGCGACCTACGCCGAGGGTGAGAATGTCGTCGGCTTGATCCCCGGAAAGGGCGCGCTAGCGAGAGAGTACGTCGTGATCGGCGCCCACTACGATCACCTGGGCTACGGCGGGCAGGGTTCCATGCGCCCGAACGACAAGGCGATCCACAACGGTGCCGACGACAATGCGTCGGGCACCGCGGCGGTGATCCTCGCGGGAACGGAGTTGAAGAAGCGCCTCGCGAAGCTGCCCGACCACCGCGCCATCGCGTTGATGCTCTTCTCGGGCGAGGAGTCGGGGCTTGCCGGCTCGGCCTTTCTGGTCGACCACGCACCGTTCCCCGTTTCGTCGGTGCGCGCCATGGTGAATCTCGACATGGTGGGACGTCTG
>JANOOP010000263.1:0-3049 GCA_031421415.1 Candidatus Eiseniibacteriota bacterium | reverse complement strand
GCGCCGCCTAGAAAATCGAGAACTTCAGATACTTCTTCGGATTCTTCTCGATCTCGCTCATGAGCCGCTTCATCGACGAGACCAGCGCGGCGGTGTCGTCGTAGAGGGTGGAATCGGCCATCAGGCGTCCCACGTTGCCGCGTCCCGATTCGATTCCGGCGAGAACGGAATCGAGACGCGTGCTCATCGACACGAGCCGGTGGTGCAGTTCACCGTTGGTGATCAGCTGCGCGGCGGTTCCGTCCCCGTGCTGCAGGCGCCACGTGAGGCTGTCGAGTGATCCCGTCACCGAGATCAGCCGGTCGGAAACCTTCGACTGGGTCTCGGTCAGCCGCAGGGTCAGCGTGTTGGCATTTCGCGTCATCTCCAGCAGCGACTCGTAGAGCCGGTCGTCCGCGCTCAGGCGGCCGAGCGTGCCGCCCCCGTCCCCCAGGCGCCGCCCCGCCTTGTTGAGCGACCCCACGAGCATGGCGAGGCTGTCGGCGAGTCCCTCCGCGCGACCCATCATCTGCGTCGGATCGGAGGCGATGACGGTGGAAATCTCCTCGTCCTTGACGATCAGCGGCTTCGATTCGTCTCCCGATTCCAGCGCCACGTAGAGATCGGCGAGAAAGCCGACCGTGGTGACGCGGGCGGTGGCGCCCTGGTGAAGGCGCGCGCGCGTATCGCGCTTCACGCCGAGGATCACCGTCACCTGGTTGCTTTCCGGCTGGAGCCGGATATCGCGCACCGTCCCGACCGGAACACCGTTCAGGCGGACCGTGCTGCCGACCTCCAGCCCTCCGGAACTCCGGAAGCGGAGCGAGACGTTTTCCTCCGGCCCGAGGCGGAAGGCGCCCGACTGGAACGTGGCCCAGAGAAGCAAGGCGAAGGCCACGAGGGCCGCCAACCCGATCTGGAGCTTCATGAACGGGACTCGCCCCGTACGCTTCACGCCCTACCTCCTTCAGGGGGAGATGCCGAGGGCGGCGCCGGAGAGCCCGGGGCCACCTGAAACTGTCGTTGCGCCGCCGCGATCGCCTTTCGGAAGGGCGCGAGGAATTCGTTGATGAACGGCGACCTGGCGTGCGCGAGTTCGGCCGAGGTGCCGTCGAAGGCGACGCGGCCCTTCTCCAGAACGGTGAGGCTGTCCGCGACCTTGAAGGCGTCGGCGATGTCGTGCGTGACCATGATGGCGGTCTTCCCCAGCGTGTCGCGCAGATGGACGATCAGGTCGGTGATCCGCTCCGCGCTCTGGGGGTCGAGGCCGGTGGTCGGCTCGTCGTAGAGGAGGACCACCGGGTCGCGCGCGGCCAGGGCTCGGGCGATCGCCACGCGGCGCTGCATGCCTCCCGAGAGCTGGTCGGGCATCCGGTCGATCAGAGCGGGGTCGAGCCCCACGAGTTCCAGAAAGTGCCGCACCGTCCCCTCCACGTCGCGCTCCTCGTCGCCGTTCGCCTCCAGCAGCGCGTAGCCTACATTCTCGCCCACCGTCATCGAATCGAACAGGGCGCCCTGCTGGAAGACCATCCCCATCCGCGCCCGGATTTCGCGAAGCCGTGCCGCGGAGACCCGCGTGAGGTCCTCGCCATCGACCAGGATGGACCCTCGATCGGGCCGATAGAGCCCGAGAAGAAGGCGCAGGATCGTGCTCTTTCCCGAGCCGGATGGCCCGAGGATGACCGTCGTCTTGCCGCGCGGCACGCGAAAGGAGACCCCGAAGAGGATCGGATTTCCCTCGATCGAGAAGTCGACGTCGTGAAATTCGATCACGCGCTCACCATCCCAGGATGCGGAAGAGAACCCGCGTGCAGATGACGTCGGTTACCAAGATACCGACGGACGCGATGACGACCGACTCGGTCGTGGCCACGCCGACTCCCTTGGCGCCGCCTTCGGATCGAAAGCCCTTCCAGCATGCCGTCGTGACGATGAGCACGGCGAAGATGAACGGCTTCAGCATGCCGACCAACACGTTCTTGGGCGTGAGGTACTGAAGCGCGCCGATCCAGTAGGACTCCCACGACAGATGATACTGGAGCCCCACGAATCCGCCGCCGATGACCGCGAGCGCGTCGCCGATGACCGTCAGGATCGGCAGCGCGATCAGGAGTGCGATCGTGCGCGGCACGACGAGACGGCGGATCGGATCGGTCCCGAACGCGACGAGCGCGTCGATCTGGTCGCTGGAACGCATGGCGCCGAGCTCGGCGGTGATCCCGGCCGACATGCGCGACGCCACGACCATGCCGGTCAGCACGGGGCCGAGCGCACGGACCACGGAGATCACCATGAAGTGTCCCAGCTGGCTCTTCGCGCCTGAGTTCGAGAGCTCGCGTGCGAGCTGGATCGCCAGCGCCTGGCCCGCCACGATGGCCGAGATGATCACGATGGTGAGCGACCCGATCAAGGCGAAGTGGAGCTGGTGCAGCGTTTCCCGGGCGTAGAACGGACGGCCGAAACAGCAGCGGATCGTCTCGATGGAGAAGAGGGAGTAGTCCTGGACGGTTTCCACCAGGCGGCGAAACCGCTCCACGATCGCGACCATCACCGGCACGGCACCATCCTTCGTTCTGGCGGCGCCGCGAGGCGCGGCAGCCTCAGCCCCTCTTGGCGTCCTTGGGAATTGTTCCGAAGATGACGTCCCAGAGCGGGGAACTCACGCCGAAGCGATCGTCCGGAGTCTTGAAATGATGGAGCAGATGATACCGCTTGAGGTACCGGAGCGCCCCCCGTTTCATCGGGAGATGGTGCTCGGCGTAGTGGAGCATGTCGTAGGCGAGGTACCCCGTGACGAACCCCGCGTAGAGGGGCGCCACCCCGAGGGGGGCTCCCATCGCGCTTCCCAGGATGACGTGAAAGAGTCCGTAGAAGAGAAGCGCGAGCGGAACGCTCAGGAGGGGCGGCATCACGAGGCGCGTCCTGCACTGCGGCTGCTCGTGGTGGACGCCGTGGAGGAGGAACCAGATCCGCTGGAGGATCCGGCTCTTCGGCTCGTAGTGGAAGACGAAGCGGTGCATGACGTACTCGGTGAAGGTCCAGACCGCGATTCCGGCCGTGAACACGAGCG
>JANOOP010000262.1:0-2516 GCA_031421415.1 Candidatus Eiseniibacteriota bacterium | reverse complement strand
CCGCCGATGATGGCGCCGCGCGAAGCCGTCTTCGCGTCCTTGGCTGACATGACGCGCTGAAAGATGTCCTGCTGCGGACTTGATCCGAGCATCATCGTAATCGCTGCCGCGATGAAGAAAACGATGTCGTGGAATTTGGGTTCCGGGAAAAACTTGAACCAATCGTTGGACACCGCCAGATTCAACACCTTGTCCGGACCGCCGGCCAGATTTCCGGCCATCACCGCAAATCGCGCGCCACGCGGCGCGATCCTCACCATGGCCGGATCCGGAGCGATCTTCGGAGCCGTTCGTTCTCACCTGCGCTACCGCGATCGCCTCGACGAGTTCGGGGCGTACGCCAGCGACCGCACGATCGACGATCGACGAGCCCGCGATTCGTGGCTCAAGTATGGAGCGGCGGTATGGGGCGTGAGCGCGATCGACTACATGATCCGCCCCCGTTTCGAGGTTCGGGAGTCGTCACCCTCCCGGCTGGCGCTGATCGTGCCATCCACGACCCGGGGCGCTTCGCTCTGGAGGTCCGTCGTCATTCCGGGCGCCGGCCAAGAGTTCGCGGGGCACCGATTCCGCGGGTCCGTCTGGCTCGGCGCCGCGCTCGCTGCCGGGGCCGGCTTGATCGTCGCGAATGTGGCGGTCGATCAAAATCAGACGAAGGCCGACTGGGCGGCCGTACTGGTCGACAGCGCCGGTCCGACGGAGCGCCTTGTGCGCCAGCGCGAGCTGGAAGTCCTCAGAAATCACCTACAGGAGGCCAGGGACGCGCGCCGCGGCGCCGGGATCGCGCTTCTCGGAATCTGGGCCGCCAACATCATCGACGCCGCCGTGATGACCGTCATGTCGGCTCCCGGCTCCCAGCCGGCACGTTTGCAGGCCTCGTTCCCGATCTCGCCAGCGGGACCAGCGGTGGCGGTTCGCTACAACTTCTAGTCACTCCGTCGTTCCCGCAAGATCCTCGCTCTGCCTCGCAATTTGCACCCCTCGACGTCCCGCCCGGTTCACCATCGCGATAGGCTCCATCCGACCACGCCGAACCCCTTCGCGCCCTAGAAGATCGCCGATCTCCTCGCGTTTCGCCCCCCGTCACCCCCTGGCACAGTAGCTGCAATACCCCCCTGCGATCAGAGTCCACGCGCGGGAGCTGGGTCGCTTCCCCCGTGGCGCAGACCCTCGAATCCAGTCGGGATCGAAAGGGGAACTCAAATGCTGAAGCCATTTGCCGCGTTTCGGGGCCTCAAGCCCTCGGGCGCGACACTCGCCGTAGCCGTCGGGCTGGTCGCGATGCTCGTGTACGGTGAGGTACGTCCGGCGTTCGCCGCCGTGTCGGTCGGTACGAGCGGTGGAGGGTTCCTCAACTTCGAAGTCGGCGGCCGATCGGCCGGCATGGGGGGCGCGCAGGTTTCCACCGCCACCGGCGTCACGGCGCAATTCTGGAATCCCGCCGGTCTCGCCACCACGGATCAGGCCCAAGTCGGGGCGATGCACGCGACGTGGCTCGACAACCTCGCCTACGAGTGGGTCGGCTACGCCAAACCCCTTGGCTCCGGGCTGGGCGTCGGCTCGCTGAGCGTCGCCTACTTCCACATGCCCCGCATCCAGGGCGTGGACGAGTTCGACAATCCCACGCAGACCTACCGGGTCTACGATCTCGCCGTCACGGCGGGACTCGCCCGACCGATGACGAGGAATCTCTCCGTCGGAGCGAACGCGCGGTTGATCCGGCAGAATCTCGCGACCGTGTCCACGACGGGAGTAGCCCTCGACCTGGGAGCCACCGGATCGTTCGGAGCCACGAACGTCGCCGCCGTGGTGCAGAACCTGGGACCGAGCCTTTCCTACGACGGCGCCTCGTATCCGCTGCCTCGTCAGATCCGCTTCGGCGCGAGCCATCGGCTCTTGCAGGAAAAGCTCCTTCTCGCGGCCGACTACAACATTCCCCGCGACTACTACAAGGACGCGCGCCTCGGAGTGGAGTATCGCGCCCACCCGCTCGTCTCGCTGCGCATGGGCTACCGGAAGGTGCTGGGAAGTTCCGGGGACCCCGCCACGGGTCTTTCCTACGGCTTCGGCCTTCACGTGAGGCAGCTGAGCGTCGACTACGCCATGACGCCCAGCGACGGGTTCGACAACGTTCATCGTTTCGCGCTCGGCTATAGCTTCGGCAGCGGCGCCGAGGAGTCCGAGGTGAAGCCGGCGCCTCCGAAGAAAGAGAAGCCGCTTCCGCCTCCTCCGCCGACCGGACCGACGTCGGTCGCTTCGTCCCGGAAGGCGAAGCAGGAGACCAGGCCCGCCGAGCCGGTACGAGTGTTCGCCGAGACTCCGGCGCCGGTGAAGTCGGTGCCCGCGCCGGTCGCCGTGACGCCGGCGAAGAGCGAACCGCTCGCGGTCGCGCAGGCCCCCTCGGCTTTGAGCGCCGTCATCGAGCCGCCCGCCGTTCGCCAGCCCGAGGCGGCTCCGCAGAGCGTGGCGCCGGCGAAGGCGCCGACCAAGGAAGAGAAGCAGGCGAAGGAAGCGAA
>JANOOP010000261.1:0-1560 GCA_031421415.1 Candidatus Eiseniibacteriota bacterium | reverse complement strand
GCGTGGACCACGCCCGCGGCGGGTGCCAGCCGCTGGCGGGAGATCAGAAGCGAGATCCACGACAGAAAGAGCGTGATCAGCAACCCGACGAGGAGCTTCACCAGCCAGGCGCCGGTGCCGAGGAGACCGGCCGCGCCCATCGCCGGCCACATACGGCACATGTTCCCGAAGTCGATCTTCCCGACCGAGACGTCGCTCCCGCCCACGCTCGCGCTGTCGCTGGTCTGAACGCCGCCGCCCAGGCTGACCGCGTCGCCTTCGACGACGCCCTTCCCCTTCACATGGACCGTTCCGCCCACGGAGACGGCGTTACCCTTTACGCGGCCCAGGACCGTGATCGACCCGCCCACCGCGACGACGTCGCCCTCGATAACTCGGCCCTCGGGAATCGTGATGTCCTCGCCGAAGCGGACGAGGTCATTCCCCTCGGAGTGGTCGAAATCGGGCGGCGCGGGCGGCGTGGGCGGCGCGGGCGGCTCGGGGATGTTCGACGCCGCGCGTTCGGCCGTGGCGGCGGCCCTCTCGGTCTGGCGCTTCGCGCGCTCGATGGCGCGACTGACCGTCTCGCCGGCGCGGGCCCTCGTTTCGCTCGAAGCGTCCTCGCGGACGCGAACGTTGAATCCGCTCTCGTCCGACGAGGCGGAGTCGGCGCTGCTCTTCACGGTCGTCTTCGTCTGCGCCAGGCACGCGGAAAGCGGGGCGAGAAGCGCGAATGCTAGGACGAGAATGGCGACGAGGAAACGGAACGACATCGGGGCCCGCTCGATACGCATCCAGGAATTAAAGTGCCAGGCACGCATGGCCGATCCCTCCTTCCTGGCGGCGGGACGGTCGCAGAAGCAGGTAGAGCGCGACCCCCAGGGTCAACAGCACGAGGCCGGTCGCCTGCGCTTCCGGCGAGCGGAGCGAGACGAACATGGCGCGGGGAATGGCGGCGAGCGCTTCCATCGAGAGCCAGACCTGGCGCGCGATGGGCTCGTAAAACGTGACGTCGAGCGCGATCCGCTTCGGGATCGCGATCATCCCCTCCACGCCGGAATCGAGGGCGCGGGCGAGGGCCGAGGCCGGATCGGGAAGTCCCCACTGCTTCGCGATGCGAGGCCAGAAGACAAGTCCGCCGATGGTGCCGGCGAAGGAAAGCGCCAGCGCCCCCGCGCCGAAGCGAGCCCAGCGGGCCCGCGCGCGGTCGGGAGAGGTCACGGCGCGAAGAACGCGCTCCTCGAGCCCCGCGGGAACTCCGATCCCCGGCAGGGTCGCAACGCGGCGCGCGATGGCTCGGTGAAACTCCAGCGTCGCCCGGCAGCGCGCGCACCCTTCCAGGTGCTGCTCCATCACGCGCGCCACCGCGGCGTGGAGCATGCCGTCGGCGTAGGCCGTCAGCTCGCGTTCGCAGGCTTCGCAGGTCAGGTTGGCTTTCACGTCGTCGGTCCTCGAGCGTTGAGTCTTCGTCGCAGGATCTCGTGGGCACGGTGAAGTCGCACCTTCACCGTGCCGAGCGGGATCCCCATCGTTTCCGCGATCTCGTCGTAGGGCATCTCCTCCCGGTATCGCAGGTGGAGA
>JANOOP010000260.1:0-3933 GCA_031421415.1 Candidatus Eiseniibacteriota bacterium | reverse complement strand
CGCTCGGCGTCTGAGACATAATCTGGGTGGGTGTTTTAATTAAAATGGTATAAGCGCAATTATGTTCTATCTCGAACGACGAAAAAAAGACTGACGAAGGGAAGCGCCTCTTTCCCATCGTGGCGTTCGGCGCGTCGTCGGGTGCGGTGCTCGGGTCGCTGCTGACCGGGAAGCTGATAGGCCCGCTCGGCGTCTATCAGCTTCTCCTGGTTGCGGCGGGCCTTCTGGCGGCCGGCCTCGCGGTCACGAACGCGGTCGACCGTCGCGAGCGCCGCCGCACCGAAGCGGCGCGTGGCATGGGGGAGTCGACGGCCACGCTCCCCGCCGCGACGAAGGAGATTCGCCTCGAGTCGGGCGAGTTCAAGCTGGCCGATTTGAAACAGGCGGTGAAGGAGGCGAAGGAAGGCGCCGCGCCTCCTGCGTCCGACGGACGGCTGGCAGCGGGCGGGAACGCGTTCAGGCTGGTGCTCCAGAATCGCTACCTCCTCTTGATCGCCCTCCTCATGCTCTTTCTCAACTGGGTGAACACGACCGGGGAATACATCCTGGGCCGCACCGTGGCGCGGGCGGCGGCCGACGCGGTGGCGGCCGGAACGGCGGGCGGGCTGGACGAGAAGGCGCTCATCGGAAAGTTCTACTCCGACTTCTTCTCGGTGGTGAACGTGGCGGGACTTCTCCTTCAGCTCTTCGCGGTGTCGCGCATCCTCAAGTTCGCGGGCGTCCGCCTCGCCATCCTGGTGCTGCCCGCGATCGCGCTCGTCGGCTACGGAATCCTCGCCTTCGTCCCGATCCTCGCCGCCGTGCGCTGGGCGAAGACGGCGGAGAACGCCACCGACTACTCGCTCCAGAACACGGTGCGAAACGTCCTCTTCCTGCCGACGACACGGGAGGAGAAGTACAAGGCGAAGCAGGCGATCGATTCCTTCTTCGTGCGCGCGGGGGACGTTCTCTCGGCGGGGCTGGTCTTCGTAGGTACGAGCCTACTTCACCTCCAGACCCGGCAGTTCGCCATGATCAACCTGGCGCTCGTGGCGGTCTGGATCGTGCTGGCGGTGATGATCGGGCGGGAGTACACGCGGGTCTCGGAAGCGACGGCGACCGCGAGGTAGAAGCGACCGGGACCGCGGCCGCGACCGCGACGTAGCCCCGGCGGATCGACCGGCCCGCCACGGAATCTCCCTACGATTTCGCGGCGGGCGGCTCGCCCCGGCGTAGCGCTTCCAACCGGATCGCGATCGATTGATTCGATCGAAGGAGATCGGCCAGCACTTCGTCGGCCGCGCGCCGCTCCGGCCGCTTCGATCGCGTGTCCTCCAGGTAGGGCCAGAGTTGCTTCCGGACTTCCGGCGGAAGCGTCGTCTCCAGGTATTCGAGCGCGGTGCCGCGAAGGAGCGGGTCGTCCGTGTGGAGCCCGCGGAAGGCGATCTGGAGCGGCTGGCGGGGGAGCGCTAGCGAGAGGAGCGTGAAGACGTGCTCCAGGCTCCGGTTCGCGCGGGCGCGGAGCGCCTCGTCGAACGCGGGGGACCACGTCTCGTCGTCGAGTTGATCGAGCAGTCGCTGTCCGTCCCAGACGCGCCGCTCGGCCCCCACCTCGCGCAAGACCGCCTCGTAGACGCGTTCCGGAGGGATCCCGAGTCTCGGGTAGGTCGTCACGAGGTGGTCGAGCGCGCGGCCGCAGCGATAGCGGACCTCGAATCGGCGGTCGGTCAGACCGGCCAGGAGCCCGTCGACGGCAGGGGCGGCCGGCACGATTCCGAGGATGAGCGGAACGCGACGGCGAATCGCGAAGTCGCTCTTCGGATCCACGAGCGCGGCGGCTAGCGTGGGGGCGGCCTCCTCTCCCACGGCGCGGAGCGCCTCGATCGCCTCCCGCGCCGTCTCGTCCCAGGCGAGGAGCGCGATGGCGCGAGGGACGAGGGCCGGCGGAAGGGGCCCCTGGCGAAGCGCCGCGCGGACCTCGGCGGGGCGCCCCGACGCGAGCGCTCCGCCTCTCCGCGCCACCGGATCGAGTTCCGCGGCCGTCTCGTCGCTTCGCGGCGCGCGCCCCGCATCCGCCGCGCCGGTCCGGGCAAGCACGCCCGAGATCTCGGCTCTCTCGAGCACCTGGCTCAGCGCGAGCGGCGCCATTGTCTGGAGCAGCATCGATCGCGTCATCGGATCGTGCACCTCCGAGAGATCGAGGTGGATCGCGCGCGACACGAGCCCTCGCTCCAGTGCCCGCACGTACCCCGCGTGAAGGCGATGCGCCACCAGGAGCGTCAGCGCGCAAACGGCGGCCACGATCGGGACGATCACGGCCGGAGCGCCTCGCATTCCCGCGCCGAGGAGCGCCGCCTGGACCGTGATTGCGCCCAGGAGATCGCCGGCACGCGCCGCCCCCACGTCGACCAACGTCTTCACGCCACGCTTCTCCCGGGGCGGAAGCGGCGTGAAGAGAACCTCGTAGCCCGCGCGATAGAGCGAGTTGCTCAGCACCGACTCGGTGGCTCGAAGCGCGAGCGCGCTCCCGAGCCCCGGCCACGCCAGCGCGCCGAGGCTCCCCAGCCCGACCGCGGCCGGAAGAGTCGCGACCGACCGCGCGAGTCCAAGCCGCTCCAGCGCGACGCGACTCAAGGCCGTCTGAACGACGATGGTGAGAAGCGAGACGCCGGTGTAGAAGGCGCCGAAGAGCCGCAGCAGGTCCTCCCCCCGAACCATGGCGCTGGCGGCGCGCGCCTTGAAGAGCCAGTCGACCAGCCCTTCGCTGATGGTGACCAGCACGACGAGCGCGATCAAGGTGCGGAGGTAGGACGACTGGCGGAGGACGCCAAATCCTGAAATGGGTGCGGGCGCGGGGGTGGCCGCGGGCTCCCGCTCCGCAGCCTCCTCCACCGGCCGCGCGGACCGTGCGGGAGCGGCCGCCGCGCGGAGACGGTAGACCAGCGCCGCGCAGACGGCGTGGATCGCCGCCAGGATCGGAAGCATGGCCGAGACGGCGAATGCCGAACCGACGCGGTCCGCCAGAACCCCGCCGACCAATCCTCCGATCGTCCCGCCCGCGGCGATTCGCCCCAGGGCCCGCTTCGCCGTCCGCGGATCGAAACGCTCGTTCAGGAACGCCCAGAAGCCGGAGATGAGGAGCGCGCCCAGTCCGCCGTAGTGGAGGTAGACCGCGATCGCGATCGGCCCCGGCCAGGCGTGGACCATCGTCCACTCGATCAGGAGGAGCGCGGCGCTTCCGGCGAAGCCGAGCGGGATCACGCGCTCGGGGCCGAAGCGGGCGAGGGCGCGGGCCGCCACCAAAACCATGGCGACCGACACGATGGCCGAGGCGACCATCATGGCGGGAAGCGCGGAGACGGGGAAGGAGCTGAGGAAGAGGGCGTCGCGCGTCGCCTTGGCCGCGACCTGATAGGCGATCATGGCGACCGCGGTGGCGACCGCGACCGCGGTTCCCATGCTGGCCCCGGTGCCCATCGCGGCCCCCGAGGGCTTCAACGAACCGGCTCCAAGAACGCGCGGAGCGATTCATTGAAGCGGAGGGAATCGACATTCCATCCTTCCGCGTGATTCGCGCCCGAAAACGGGACGAACGTCACGCGGTCGGGAAAGCGCGCCGCCAGCGCACGGCTGGTGGCGAAGGGAACGATCTCATCGGCGTCTCCATGGAACAGGAGGAGCCGCGCCCGGATCGACGCCGCGCGGCGCCTTAGATCGAGCGCCTTCCAGTCGACCCCGTAACGCCACGCGGCGAACTGCTTGCCCAGAATGCCTGCGATGGCCGGCATGGGGAATTTCGTGCCCGGAACGGTCGCGTGCTTCACGCCCCAGTCGACCGTCTCGCCGAAGTCGAGCATCGGCGAGTCGAGCACGGCGCGCGACACGCTCGGCGCCAGCGGGGAATTTTCCAGAAACGCGGCGACGATTCCGCCTCCCATGCTCGTTCCCATCAGG
>JANOOP010000259.1:0-12385 GCA_031421415.1 Candidatus Eiseniibacteriota bacterium | reverse complement strand
CTACTGCTCCTGCTTGCGGGATCGCTCACGCTCGCGCTGCACCCCACTCCGCTCCATGCGCAGTACATCTATGTCGACGTCGACGGAGATAGCGTCTGCACCGCGAACGATGTGCTGCCAGCGGGGAACGACACCGTCTGGGTATGGCTCGACACGAACCATGATGCCGCGGGGAGCGAGGTGTCGTGTCCAACCGGAGAGTCGCTCACCATGAGCGGCTACGTCGTGACGCTACTCCTTGGCTCGTTCGCTCAAGGCGGGCACGTCTCCGATCCAGTGAACGTCGGAACTTGGGTGAACAAGATACCGGCATTCACGATCGACGCGGGACAGTTCTCCTACTACTCTGCGGGGCAATGGGTGCGGGTCGGCTACAGATCGCCTGAACCGCCGGTACATGTCTCACCTGGCCGCTATCTGCTGGGCGGCCTCCCGATCGAGATGCCGAACGCTGAGTGCAACGTGGCTCGAGTACTGTCGGGGGCGGAAGTGGGATCGCCCGAAAGAACGGGGTTCACCTCGCGGTGCGCCGGGAACGATGGGGACTACAAGATGTCCTTGAGCGTGGATTTCGAGGACACCTGCGACGTGGTGATTGGGTGTCTCGGAGTGGAGACGACGACCTGGGGAAGCATCAAGTCGAGGTACCGATAGCCGTGGCGGCAACGCTTCGATCCGATCTCCAACGCATCGCCCGCCGCTGGATCGAGGAGATCTGGCGCCCGGGCGATCTCGCGACCTTCGACGAACTCCACGCGCCCGAGTTCCGCGATCGAAGCGCGGCGGGACGCGGCGACACGCGCGACGACTACCGCCGCATGCTCCAGGCGTTCTACATCGCCTTCCCCGACTTCGACACGACCATCGTGGATCTCGTCGTCGACGAATCGCGCGCCATCGTCGCCATCCGCTGGACGGCGCGCGGCACGCATCGCGGCGCGTACCTCGGCGTCGCCCCGTCGGGGCGCGCGATCGACTTCGCCGGCATCGAGATCGTTCGCGTCGTGGGCGGCCGCGTCGTGGAGCGCTGGGGGGAGTGGGACGGAATGAGCCTCCTCGCGCAGCTCGGGCTCTGGCGGGCCGCGCCCTGACGGCGGAACGGATTCGCGCACGTTCGGGTGGTTCTCCTGGCATCGGCGCCCTCGCTTCTCTATTCTGAATTGAATGAACGACGAAGCGGGTCCTTCGCAGGCTCCTGACGAACCGCGGTATTCCTCCGAGCCTCATCCGGAGGCGCTCACGCCCGAGATCGAGGTGCCGAATGACGGCGACCTGGCGCCCGCTCTCGCGATGGAGCCGGAGCCTGAGCCTGAGCCCGAACCCGAGGCCGCGATCTCGCGGACGCATGAGCCTCAGCCGCCCGCATCGACGATAGCGCGAGCACCGACACCCGCCGCTTCATCCCGCCAACCCCAGCGCCCGCCCGACGCGGCCCGCTGCCATCGCGGCCTTCGCCCTCCGGTCCTCGAAGTCTGGCGCTACCTCTCGCGCCCCGAATTGCTGCGCCGGTGGTTCGGCGACGTGGACATCGAACTCGCGATCGGCGGCGAATTCGCGCTCCACGCCTGGAACGGCGACATCGTCCGCGGCCATGTGCTCCAGTCCGATCCTCCCTCCGCGCTCGCCTTCACCTGGAAGCCGCAGGGAACTGGGACCGAGAGTCGCGTCGCGATCCGCCTGCAGGGCGACGGGCCCGGCACGCGCGTCACGGTCCGCCACGAGGGACTCTCCAGCGAGCCGGAGCGCCGGCAAGCGCGGCGGCTCTGGCGCGAGGTGCTGGGAGCGCTCCGCACCACGCTCCACGAGGACCGCGACGCGCACGAATGGGGCGCCTCCCTTCCGATCGCCGTCCGCGTGCCGCTCGCCCGTAGCGCCGCCGACATCTGGCCCCTTCTCTCCACCGCGCAGGGACTCGAGAAGTGGCTGGCGCACGTCGAGCGCTTCGACGGAGCGCCCGAGGGCGGTTTCCGCTTCACGTCGCGCCACCATGGCCGCCAGGTTGTCGAAGAAGGGGCGATCGAGTCGATGGCTCCGGAGAGCCGCGTGGTGCTGGCGTTGGAATGGGGGGGCGAAAATTGGGGGGCGCGGACGAAGGTGGAACTCTCGCTGGAGCCCGATCCGTCGGGATCGGCGCTTCTCCTGCTTCACTCCGGGTTCGACAAGATCGCGCCGGAGAAGGCTTCCGTCGCGCGGCGCGAGTACGCCGCGTCGTGGCCCAAGGTCGTGGCCGACCTTCGGCGCTTCGTCGCCCCGCTGCCGGTCTAGCCTGCTACTCGCCTACCCGCAGGACGATCTTTCCAATATTCGAGCGCTTCTCCAGAAGCCGATGCGCGACGCCGACGTCCTCGAGCGGCATGACGCGCCCCGGCTCCGGCTTGATCTCCCCCGCCACCACCCAGGAGATCAGCGTCTCCAGCACGGAGCGGACCATCGCCGGATCGTCCATCAATCGGCGCAGGTTCACGCCGTGAAGCCCCACGCTCGGCTGCAGCAGATCGAGAAACGTGAAGCGCGACGCGCCGAGAAGGAGCCGGATCGCGCCCAGAAGGCCGCCGCCCGATAGCGATCCTACGCCGAGCGAGACGACGCGCCCGCCGGGGCGAAGCGATCGCAGCCCCTGGCGGATGGTCTTGCCCCCGACCGAATCGAGCACGATGTCGTACGCCTTCTCCCCGTAGATCCGTCGCGCGACGCGATCGACGCGCAGGCGCCGCGACGACACGACGTGGCGTACGCCGGCATGGAGCAGCCGAGCGCGCTTGAAGTGGGTGCTCGCGGCGCCGGTCATCTCGAGCCCGGCGCGCCGACCCAGATCGAGCAAGGCAAGCCCCACGCCGCCGGCCGCCGCGTGGACGAAGACGCGCATGCCGGGCTCCACGGGCCCGGTGCGGTAGAGCGCCACGTAGGCGGTGCCGTAGTTGAGCGGGATCACGACGGCCGCCTGGTACGGGATCGAATCGGGAAGCGCGACGACGCGCTCCGCCGACACGGCCACCTTCTCCGCGTAACCGCCGCTCGTGTGATAGGCGAGGACGCGCTGACCGACGCGGAACCGCTCGACTCCGGAGCCGAGCGCGGCGATCTCTCCCGCGCTCTCGAATCCCGGGATGTAGGGAGCCTTCGGCGCCTCGGGGTAGAGTCCCTGCCGCGCCAGCACGTCGGCGAAATTGACTCCCGCCGCTCGAACCTGGATCAGGACCTCGCCCGGCCCCGGTGTCGGGTCGGGAAGCGTCTGAACCTGAAGCGATTCGGGAGGACCCGGTTTACGAAGGAGGACGCCGCGCATCCGCGGATGATACCCGATCCCGAAGCCGCTTCGCTGTCACGAAGACTTCGCGCCACATGGCGGCGGTGAGAACACCGGTGCTCGTGTTCTGCTGGCTGGGATGGTAGGAGTCCAGAAGCCACCCGCCTTCCGGCAGCGCGACGAAGCCGCCGTGCCGAAAGGCCGGCTTCGGCTTCAGCTCCGGGAGCCCGGCGACGCGGCGCGCCGCTAGAAAGGCGTCGTGGCCGACTTTTCCAAGCGCCAGCAGGACGCGCACGGCGCGGAGCGCGGTCATCTCCCGCGCCAAGAAGGGGCGACAGCACGCCAGTTCCTCGGGCGCCGGCTTGTTCCCCGGGGGAGCGCAGCGCCCCGCCGCGGTGATGTAGACGCCGTCGAGTCGAAGTCCGTCGCCCGCACGCTCACTCCGCGGACGATCCGAGAGCCCCTGCCGATGGAGTTCGCCGTAGAGCCACTCGCCCGAGCGGTCGCCGGTGAACATTCGCCCGGTGCGATTCGCTCCGTGGGCGCCGGGGGCGAGCCCAACCACCAGCAACCATGCCTCCGGATCGCCGAACCCGGGAACGGGGAGCCCCCAGTAGGGTTCGTCTCGGTAAGCCGCGCGGCGCGTGGCCGCCACTTCGAGGCAATGAGCGCGCAGACGCGGGCAACGCTCGCAGGCGACGACCTCTTCCGCGATCCGGCGAAGTTCCATAACCGACGATCCACCGCTAGGATAGGTGTCTCGGAGCGCTGCCGCATGGGGGCTCATGGGGAGTGGCTCGCCCGAGGTCTCCCCGGGAGCGCCCCCAAAGGACCATTCCCCTAACGCTCCATCCCTGGCAGACTTGGTCCGTCTCTTGGAGGGTAATCGGTTTCCCATGCACTTCCTCGTCCCGCTTCTGACCACGATGCTGCCCATGCTATATGGGCTTAGTGTCGCAGCTTACGCCCGAATCTACACCACCGAGCCCGCCGAATCCGGCGGGTCGAGCAGCCACCGTTGGGGCCCTCGCGTGCTGCGCGCGGCCGTCTTGCTTCATCTCCTCTATTTGATAGCGCGCGGCTGGACGGAGGGACACCTTCCGCTCACCTCGATCTATGACTTCATGTCAGCCACCGCGCTCGCGCTGGCCGCAGTCTATCTCTACCTCGAGATGCGCCAGGGGATCCGCACCACCGGCATCTTCGTGCTTCCGCTCGTACTCCTGATTCAGCTGGTCGCGTCAGCCTACGGAAACGCCGTGCCCGCCACGAAGCCGCTGATCAATCCGATCTGGTTCGAGCTTCACACGCTGGCGGCGGTTCTCGGCTACGGCGCCTTCTTCGTCTCCGCCATCTACGGAATTCTCTTCCTGCTGCTCTACCGCGAGATCAAGGCACACCGGATGTCGTTCTTCTTCACCCGCATGCCGCCCCTCGAATCGCTCGGCCGGATGAACGTCAGCGCTTCCAGCGCCGGCCTCGTTCTCCTGGCGCTCGCGATTCTCATGGGGATCGGCTGGGGGAAGGCGGCGGGGCTCCACCCCTTCTCCGACCCCAAGACCTGGCTGACGATCGCCGCCTGGTGCATGCTCGGCTTCGCCGTCCTCGCCTACCACCGTCTCGGCTGGCGCGGACCCCGGGCAGTCTACGCGTCGCTGGCCGGCTTCTCGACCCTCCTCCTCTCGCGGGTCGTGACCGACCTCTTCGTGAACTCGTTCCACACGTTCAAGTGATCGCGATGGCAGAATTCGCCTCCGGACCACTCGACCTCTTCTGCGTGGGGCTCTCCTATCACACCTCCCCCATCGAGGTCCGTGACGCGGTCGTCCTGAACGACGAGGAAGTGGCGCGCGCCATGGAAGCGCTCCGTGTCCGCGGCGGGGCCGCGGAGATGATGATCCTCTCCACCTGCAATCGCACCGAGATCTACGCGCGCGGCGCGCGCATCCCGGATCCCGCGGGGTTCATCGCCGCGCTCCTGCGTGAGATCAAGGGCGTCGATCTCCAGCTCCAGGCCGGGAAGCACCTCTACACGCTGCGGGAGGAGGAGTCGATCCAGCACCTCTTCCGCGTGGCGTGCGGCCTCGACTCGATGGTCCTGGGCGAGCCGCAGATCCTGGGCCAGGTGAAGGACGCCTCGGAGCTCTCGACCCGCCTCGGCGGGGCAGGCCCGGTGACGGAACGGCTCCTCGACACGGTCCTCCGCTGCGCCAAGCGCGCGCGGAGCGAGACCGGCATCGGGCGCGGCCCCGTCTCCAGCGCCTACGCCGGCGTGAGCCTGGCGGCGAAGGTCCTGGGGAACCTCGGCGAGAAGCGCGCGCTGCTGGTCGGCGCGGGCGAGATGGCGGCGCTCGCCTGGACGCATCTCAAGGACGCGGGGGTCACGCAGTTCATGGTCGCGAACCGGAGCCGCGAGCGGGGCGAGGCGTTCGGCGAGAAGTACTGCTCGCGCGCGGTGTCGCTCGAGGCGCTCCCGGTCGTGCTTCCGGGCGCCGATCTGGTCGTCAGCGCCACGCGCGCCCCCGGCGCCGTCATCACGGAGTCGATGGTGCGGGCCGCGATGAAGATCCGGCGCAACCGTCCGCTCTTCTGCCTCGATCTCGCGGTGCCCCGCGACATCGAGCCTCAGGTGGCGCGGCTGGAGAACGTATTCCTCCATGACCTCGACGCCCTGGGCCAGATCGTGGGCCAGAGCCTGTCGCAGCGCCGCGCCGAGATCCCGCGCGTCGAGACGATCATCGCGGAGGAACTCGGCCGATTCTTGAAATGGCACCGCTCGCTGGCCGTGAAGCCGACCGTCACGGCGTTCCGCCATCACTTCGAGAAGATCGCCGCGGAGGAACTGGAGCGCCATCGCGGCCGCTTCCGCCCCGAGGACGTGGCGGTGGCGGAATCGCTGGCGCACGGCATCGTGCAGAAGCTGCTCCACCGTCCCACGACGCGGCTTCGGTACGCCGAGGAAGACGGACTCGAAGGCGCGGCGCGGCTGGAGACGGTGCGGGATCTGTTCGGAATCGAAAGCGAGGGTGGAACTGCCGGCGAGGCCGGCGAACATTCGGGTCAGGGGGGATCGGATGCGGATCGGAACACGCGGTAGCGAACTCGCCCTCACGCAGAGCCGGTACGTCCGGTCGCTTCTCGGCGGAACCGACGAGACGATCCCACTCGAGATCATTACCACGACCGGAGACCGTTTCGCCGAAGCGTCGCTCACGAAGATCGGCGGGAAGGGCCTCTTCACGAAGGAGATCGAGGAGGCGCTGCTTGAACGGCGAGTCGACCTGGCGGTCCACTCGCTGAAAGACCTTCCAACGGAGAACACCCCGGGTCTCGTGGTGGCAGCGCTCCTGACGCGGGAGGATCCGCGCGACGCGCTCGTCTCCCGCGACGGCCTCGGGCTGGCGTCGCTGCCGCCGGGCGCCCGTGTCGGCACCTCGTCGCCCCGGCGCCGCTCGCAGATTCTCGCGCGCCGGCCCGATCTGGTCGTGGTGGATCTCCGCGGCAACGTGCCGACGCGGGTGAAACGCGTCGAAGAAGGACGCTTCGACGCGGTGGTGGTCGCGGCGGCGGGACTTCTTCGTCTCGGCCTCGCCGACCGCATCACCGAATCGATCGACGAGGAGATCATGCTCCCCGCGCCCGGGCAGGGCGTGCTGGGCCTGCAGGCTCGTGCGGACGACGAGGTCACGCTGGCGGCCGTGCGCCGCCTCCACGACCCCGTGGCCGCGGCCGAGGCGACGGCCGAGCGCGCGTTCCTCTCCGGACTTGGCGGCGGCTGCCTGGTGCCGGTCGGCGCGCGTGCGCACGTGCGTGGCGACAGGCTCCTCCTATCCGGATTCGTCGGACATCCCTCGGGGCGCCCCACGGTCCGGCGAACGGTCGAGGGGCCGCTCGCCGACGCCGTGGAGCTCGGCCGATCACTCGCGGCGACCATGCTCTCGCAGGGTGCGCGCGAGATCCTGGCCGAGGTGCGGAGCGACGAGGTCTTTCCGTGATGACCGCCAGGGAGCGGACCGAGGAAGGGCTCCTTCTGGAGGCGGCCGAGGCGTACGGCTGGACCGCTCCGCGGGACCGGCCGTTCGTCTACCTCGTGGCCCGCGACGTGCCCGAGGACGACCGGCTCGCGGCGGGACTCGAGGGGAACGGCTTCGCCGTCCTCCGGCTTCCGCTCCTCGAGACGGTCTCCGGGAGCGGAGCCGCGCGCCTTCCCTCGCTGCTCGCGGCGCTCCCCGAGGGGACCGCCATCGCCTGGACGAGCCGTCGCGCGGGCGAGGCGCTGTCCGAGGCGGCGTTTCCCCGCCACCGTGCGGCGCTCGCGAACGTTCCCCTCTTCGCGCTCGGCGATTCGAGCGCGGAGCCGGTGGCTAAAGCTGGAATCGCGGTCGCCACGCCGCAGGGATTCGGAACGCACGGCGCCAGCGCCCTGGCCGATCTGATCGCGACCCGCGTCGCGGTCGACGGAATTCGTCGCGTCCTCTTCCTGGCGGGGAACCGCTCCCTCCCCGACTTTCCCGAGGGCCTCGCGGCCCGCAGCATCCCGATGGAGCGGCTGGAAGTCTACGAGACCCGCTACCTCCGCCCCGACGTCGACGAACTCCTCGCGGCCCTGGGCGAACGGCGCCTTGCCTGCGCCGTCTTCTTCAGCCCGTCGGGAGCGGAGGCGCTGGAGGCGCTCCTGGCCCCCGACGCGCTGAAAGCGCTTCATGCGGTGCCGGTCGCCGCCAAAGGGCCAACCACCGCTGCCGCGCTCCGAGCGCGCGGATTCCGAAGCGTCGACGCCGGGCTTAGCACCGTGACTCCAAGGCCGAGCCACCCGCTCGCCTTCCTTGCGTTACACTTGATGGACGAGACCCTACGATGACCTTTCCGACGACACGACTCCGCCGCTTCCGGGCCACGCCCGCCCTCCGCGCCCTCGTCCGCGAGACGACGCTCGAACCGGGCGATCTCGTGGCGCCCCTCTTCGTCTGCCACGGCGACAAGATTCGCCGGCCGATCGCCTCGATGCCGGGCCAGGCGCAGCTCTCCGTCGACGAGGCGGTGCGCGAAGTGGAAGAGCTGGCTCGTCTCGGCGTGGGAGGCGTCATTCTCTTCGGAATCCCCGAGAAGAAGGACGCCGTCGGGAGCGAGGGGTACGCGAAGGACGGCATCGTCCCGCGCGCGCTCCGCGCCATGCGCGCGGCGGCGCCGGGCCTGACCCTCTGGGCCGACGTCTGCCTCTGCGAGTACACCGACCATGGGCACTGCGGCGTCCTGGCGGGCGACCGCGTGGACAACGACAAGAGCCTGCCGCTCCTGGCACGGGCCGCGGTCACGTACGCCGAGGCGGGGGCCGACATCGTGGCGCCGAGCGACATGATGGACGGACGCGTCGGCGCGATCCGGAAGGCGCTCGACGCCGCGGGATTCGCCGAAACGCCCATCGTCTCCTACGCCGCCAAGTATGCGAGCGCGTTCTACGGGCCGTTCCGCGAGGCGGCCGGGTCGTCGCCCCAGTTCGGCGACCGCCGCGGCTACCAGATGGACCCCTCGAACAGCGACGAGGCGCTCCGCGAAGTGGCGCTCGACCTGGAAGAGGGCGCCGACATGGTGATGGTGAAGCCGGCGCTTCCCTATCTCGACCTCATCCGCCGCGTGAAGGAGCGCTTCGGCGTGCCGGTCGCGGCCTACAACGTCTCGGGCGAGTACTCCATGCTGAAGGCCGCCGCGGAGCGCGGATGGCTTGACGGCGAACGCGCGGCGCTCGAAACCTTGACCGCGATCCGCCGCGCCGGGGCCGACGTGATCCTCACCTACCACGCGAAGGAGATCGCGCCGATCCTGGGAAAGAAATTCCCATGAGCGAGACCCGCGCGCTTCCGAAGACGACCGAGAGCGAGGCTCTCTTCCGCCGGGCCCAGGGACTCTTCCCGGGCGGCGTCAACTCGCCCGTCCGCGCCTTCCGCGCGGTGGGCGGCGTGCCGCGCTTCATCGCGTCGGCCAAGGGCGCCTACATGACCGATGCCGACGGGAACCGGCTCCTCGACTACGTCCTCGGCTGGGGGCCGATGCTCCTCGGACACGCCCACCCGAAGGTGGTGGAGGCGATCGAGCGCCAGGCGCGCCAGGGATTCATCTTCGGCACCAGTACCGCCCTCGAGGTGGAGCTGGCGGAACGAGTCCGCCGCTTCTACCCGGCGGCCGAGCGGCTCCGCTTCGTCACGACCGGCACCGAGGCGACGATGAGCGCGCTCCGCGTGGCCCGCGCCGCCACCAAACGCTCCGGCTACGTGAAACTGGACGGCTGCTACCACGGCCACGCCGACGCGTTCCTCATGAAGGCGGGCTCCGGGCTCGCCACGCTAGGGACCCCCGATTCGCCGGGCGTGCCGGAGTCGGTGGCGAACGACGCGCGGATCGCGACCTACAACGATCTCGCCTCCGTCGAGGCGGTCTTCGCCAAGGAACCCTCCGCCATCGCGGCGGTGATCGTGGAGCCGGTGGTGGGCAACTACGGCTGCCTCCCGCCCTCGCCCGATTTCCTCCCCGGCCTGCGCGCCCTTTGCGACCGCCATGGCGCCGTCCTCATCTTCGACGAGGTGATGACCGGTTTCCGGGTCTCGCGCGGAGGCGCCGCGGAGCGCTACGGCGTGAAGCCCGACCTCGTGACGCTCGGCAAGGTGATCGGCGGCGGCCTTCCGGTGGCGGCCTTCGGCGGCCGGGCCGACCTCCTGGCGCTGGTCGCGCCCGAGGGCCCGGTCTACCAGGCGGGCACCTACTCCGGAAATCCCGTCGCGATGGCGGCGGGGCTCGCCACGATGGA
Organism: Candidatus Eiseniibacteriota bacterium; assembly: GCA_031421415.1. Lineage (GTDB taxonomy): Bacteria > Eisenbacteria > RBG-16-71-46 > SZUA-252 > SZUA-252 > SZUA-252. The sequence goes on along the minus strand of JANOOP010000259.1, from coordinate 2,336 downwards.
AATTCTCGAATCGGATCCCGCGCTCTTCCTGCGCGTCGAGGCCCGATCCGTACTACTGGCCGCGGGACTCCGCGACGTCCTGACCCGGCGGAAGATCGCCGGCGCTGTCAATCAAGTCGGATCGATGTTCACCCTCTTCTTCGGCCCGGCGCGCGTCGCCTCGATGGCCGACGTCCGTGCCTCCGACCGCGAGCGCTTCGCACGCTTCTTCCGCGGCATGCTGGAGCGCGGCGTCTACCTGCCGCCGTCGGCCTTCGAGAGCGCCTTCCTCTCGGACGCGCACGGGGAGGAAGAGATCGACCGGACGCTCGAAGCGGCCGACGAAGCCCTGGGAGGTTTGGCGTGACGCAAAGCCCATCGTTGGCCCCCGCCTACTCGTTCCTTCGCGCCTGCCGCGGAGAGTCGATCGAGCAGACGCCGATTTGGATCATGCGTCAGGCCGGCCGCTATCTCCCCGAGTACCGCGCGCTCCGCGAGAAGCACTCGTTCCTCGACTGCTGCCGCGTCCCCGAACTGGCAGCCGAGGTGACGGCGCAGCCGATCGAGCGCTTCGGCTTCGACGCGGCGATTCTCTTCTCCGACATCCTGGTGCCGCTCCTCGCCATGGGAATTCCGCTCGCGTTCGATCCGGGCCCCAAGCTCGGAAAGCTGATCGAGTCGCGGGAGGACGTTCTGGCCCTTCGGTGGGCGGGCGCCGACGCGGGGCTGCCCCACATCCGTCCCGTCATCCGCGCCGTCAAGGAACGCCTGGCCGGCCGCGTGCCGCTGATCGGATTCGCGGGAGCGCCCTTCACCGTCGCCGCCTATCTCATCGAGGCGGGAGGCTCGCGCGATCTGACGAAGACGCGCGCGTTCCTGGCGCGCGATCCGGAGGCGTTCCTCTCGCTCCTGGAATTTCTCGCCGACGCAACCGTCGATTACCTGAAGGCGCAAATCGCCGCCGGCGCCGACGCCGTGATGCTCTTCGATACGCAGGCCGGCTGGCTGCCGCCTCATCACTTCGGCGGCATCGCCGCCACCTGGACCGAGCGGGTTCTGGCGGGGCTTCCGAAGGGAACACCGACGATCTACTTCGCGCTCGCTCCGTCGACGGGGCAACTCGAGGCGCTGCGCCACGTGCGTGCCGACGTCTTCGGCATCGACTACCGCGTCTCGATCCGGCACGCGCGCGCCGTGCTGGGGAACGACCGCGGCGTACAGGGAAATCTCGATCCGGCCGTTCTGCTCGGCTCGCCCAAGACCATCGTCACGCAGGCCGAGGCGGTCCTCCGCGAGAACGCGGGGCGGCCCGGGCACATCTTCAACCTGGGGCACGGCATCTTCCCCGACACGCCGCTCGAGAACGTGGCGCTCCTGGTGGATACCGTGAAGCGATTCCGCGCCGACCCCACGGGAGCCTCATCATGAGCAACGTCGCCGCGCTGACCGCCGAGATGCTGGCCAAGTACGACCGGCCGGGGCCCCGCTACACGTCGTACCCGACCGCCATCGAGTTCCACGAGGAATTCGGCCCCAAGCGCTACCTCGAGAAGCTGGAGGAGGCGGCCCAGAGGCCCGGGGAGCCGCTCTCGCTCTACGTCCATCTCCCCTTCTGCCGCGAGCGCTGCACGTTCTGCGGCTGCAACGTGATCGTGACGCAGAAGCCTGGCGTCGCCTCCGCCTACATCGACGATCTGGAGCGCGAGATCGAGATCGTGGCGAAGCACCTGGGGAAGCGGCGGGAGCTGGTTCAGTACCACTGGGGCGGCGGCACGCCGACCTACCTGTCGCTGGACGAGATGAAGCGCGTCTGGAACGCGCTGGCGAAGCAGTTCACGTTCGCCCCCGGGGCGGAGATCGCCATCGAGGTCGATCCGCGCGTCACCACGCGCCGCCAGGCGGAACTCCTGCGTGAACTGGGCTTCAACCGAATCTCGATGGGCGTCCAGGATTTCGACGAAGACGTCCAGGACGCCGTGAACCGCTACCAGTCGTTCCCCATCACGAAGGACCTGCACCTCTACATGCGAGGTCTGGGATTCGAATCGATCAACTTCGACTTCATCTACGGGCTTCCGCACCAGACTCCCGAGTCGTTTCGAAAGACGATCGAGCTGGCGCTGGAGCTGAGGCCCGACCGCGTGGCCATCTATTCCTACGCCTTCGTTCCCTGGATCAAGGCGCACCAGAAGGCGATTCGTTTGGAGGACCTGCCGCCCCGGGACGTGAAGCTCCAACTCTTCGGCGTCGCGTACGAACTCTTCACGGCGGCCGGATACCAGCAGATCGGGATGGACCACTTCGCCGTGAACGAGGACTCGCTGGCCGTCGCCGCGCGCGAGCACACCCTTTTCCGG
>JANOOP010000258.1:0-9452 GCA_031421415.1 Candidatus Eiseniibacteriota bacterium | reverse complement strand
GGTAGAGCGAGAGATCGGCCACAATGACGCCGACCAGGGTCACGCCGGGAAAGTCGAAACCCTTCGTCACCATCTGGGTGCCGAGCAGGAGGTCGGTCTCGCGCTGGCGAAACGCGCGGAGGATCGAAGCGGCCGAGCCGCGCTTCCGCACCGAGTCGAGATCGAGCCGCGCCAGCCGCGCCTTTGGAAAGAGCCGCTCCATCTCGCGCTCGACCTTCTGGATGCCGAGTCCCCCGAACCACAGATCGGCAGCGTGACACTCGCCGCAGGCTTGCGGCACTTTGCGGCGGACGCCGCAGTAGTGGCAGCGGAGCATCGCCTCGTCGCTGTGGACGGTATAGGGCACGTCGCAGCGGTCGCACTTCGCCACATGCCCGCAGCCGCGGCACTGGAGGTAGGTCGAGTGCCCGCGGCGGTTGAGGAAGAGGATCCCCTGCTCCCCGCGCTCGAGCGTTCGCGCAATGGCGTCGCTCAGCGCCTGCGTCAGGAAGCGGGAGCCCGATCGGTCGATGGCCGCCGGCTTCGAGGCGCCGCGGAGATCGGCGAGTCTGACCGTGGCGAGCGGCCGCCCGTCGACACGATGCGGAAGGGTCAGAAGTTGGTACGCCCCTCTGGAGGCCTGCGCGTAACTCTCGAGACTCGGCGTCGCCGTGGCCAGGAGCACCGCACGGCCGGCGCGCTGAGCCCGCACGAGCGCCACGTCGCGCGCCTGATAGCGGGGCGATTCGTCCTGCTTGTAGGCGCCGTCCTGTTCTTCATCCACGACGGTGAGCCGAAGGTCGGGAAACGGCATGAAGATCGCCGAGCGGGTGCCGACGACCAGATCGACCGTGCCTTCGGCGGCCGCGCGCCAGACATCGGCCCGCTCCCGCGGTAGGAGCCCGCTGTGATAGACAGCCGCCCGCTCGAACCCCGCGCGCCGGAACGCATCGAGCGCCTGCGGCGAGAGCGCGATCTCGGGGACGAGAATGAGGGCCTGCCCGCCGGCGGCGATAGCGGCCCGCGCGGCATGGAGGTAAACCGCGGTCTTCCCGCTCCCGGTGACGCCGTGGAGCAGGAACGGCGCGAACGCGCGGGAGGCGATTCCTTCTTCGATGGCCGCGAGGGCCGCGACTTGCTCGGGGTTCAGCGCGGCACGCTCCGGCGGCGGCGCCGCATGCCACCCCTCCTCCTCGAGCGGCGCGGCCCGAGGGGCCCGGCGACGAAGCCCCGTCGGCGAAGGAGCGGCCGCATGGAGCACTTCCCCCAGCGTCGCCGCGTAGTAGTCGGCGACCCACCGCGCCAGCGAGAGAATCTCCTCGCTCAGAACGAGTCGAGGCTCCGGAATCCCGGAGATCGCCCGAATCTTGTACGCGGGCGGCTCGGCGCGCGCTGGCTCCGGCCCGAGCACCGTCCCCCATACCCGCCGCGCTCGCATCGGCACCAGCACGCGCAGGCCAGGCGTGATCGGCTCGACGTCCGGGAATCCGTAGACGAGATGTTCGTGACCCTGGAGGGGGACGGGGATTGCCACTCTTACTAGGCGCATTTCATTGCAGGGTAACACTTGGGTGGGGGCGGGCGGGTGGGGGCGATGTGGGGGTCGCGGGCTCCGAAAGCGACAGCCAGTTGTCACGGCTTCGGGATAGCCGCCTTCGCGGTAGCAAGGGGCGCGGGGATGGAAGCCCCCGGAGGCGACTGGTCGTTTCCGTCGGAGCCGGAGGGGGCTTCCATCCCCGTGCCCCGGATGCCGCCAAGAAGCTCCCGATCGACTACGAGGACGAGTTCGTACGCTCCGAAACCGTCTGCCCCAGCAGCGCGTTGATGCGTTCCACCAGCTTCCGCGGAGAAAACGGCTTCGTGATGTAGTCGTCGGCGCCGACGTCGAACCCCATCTTCTGATCGACGTTCCGCCCCTTGGCCGAAAGCAAGATCACCGGAATGTGCTGCGTCTCCGGGTTAGCCTTGATCGCGCGGCAGACTTCGTACCCGTCGACCTTCGGCATCATGATGTCGAGGACGATGAGATCGGGCTTGTCGTTCTTCAGCCGCTCCAGAGCCTGCTCGCCGTCCAGCGCGGTCAGGACCTCGTAGCCTTCCATGCCCAGGCTGAAGTCGAGAATGTGGACGATGTAGATCTCGTCATCCACGACGAGGATCCGTCCCTTCGACATCCGATCACCTCCTCCGACACCCGTCATACGTGAATGTATCGGCGCATCACGCCGCTTCTGGAGCCCGAATAAGCCTTGTATCTTCGCTTGCTACCACTAGTTGAACGAACGCCTCGACCACCTGCCGATCGAACTGCGTTCCCGCGCACCGATTGAGTTCGGCGATCGCTTCCTCGTGCGTCATCGGGAGCCGGTAAGGGCGCCCCAGCGTCATCGACTCGTAGGCGTCGACCACCGCGATGATCCGCGAGGCGAGCGGGATATCTTCCCCCTGGAGACCGCGCGGGTAGCCCCGGCCGTCCATCCGCTCGTGGTGTGCCAGAATGATTTCGGACACTTGCGACTGGAACTCGATCGGTTTCATCAATTCGACCGAACGAATCGGATGCTGGGATACCTGCGCCCAGGTTTCGGGGTCGAGCTGGCCGGGTTCGTGGAGAATGCCCGGCGACACGTGCGCCATGCCGACGTCGTGGATGGTCGCGGAGTAGGCGAGGATCCTCGACTCCTCCTCGTTCAATCCCAGGCGACGCCCCACGGCCGTCGCGCGCGCGGCCATCGTCCCCGCCGTGAGGCGGAGCCGGCTGCGGCGCGTGTGATCGATGATCGCGGCCAGGGCCCGCGTCGCCTGCTCGGCCTGGTCGGCGGTCGCTTCGTGGGCCGAGGCGTGCTCCCAGGCACGCGCCACCCGCTCCGCCAGCGAGGTCAGGAGCGACTGGTCGTCCTCGGTGAACGGCGTGCAGGAGATCTTGTTGTTGATGTTGATCACGCCGATCACGCGGTCGCCGATCTTCATCGGGACCGACAGGAGCGACTTGGTCTCGTACTGATGGTGATTCCGGCGGCCGAAGCGCGGGTCGTCCTCGATGTTCGTGACCAGAAGCGGCTGCCCGTGCTTCGCTACCCAGCCGGCGATGGAGTCGCCCATCTTGATCCGCGTGCCGCAGACGACCTCTTCCCGCAGGCCGCGCGCCGCCTTGATGAAGAGTTCCTCGCGTTCGCCGTCCACCAGCATGAGGGAGGCGATCCGGGCGTTCATCACCTCGGCCACCATCTCGACGGTGAGGCGCGTCAGGTGGTCCGAAACCGAGCGCGCCGGAGACCAGGTCGCGTGCGTGATGATGTTCGCGTCGCTGCGCGTCGCCGGCAGGGTCACCATGAAGCGCGACCCGTGGCCCGGCTCGCTCTCCGCGCCGATCTCGCCGCCATGCCATTCCACGATGCTCTTCGCGATGGAGAGCCCGAGCCCCACGCCCGGATACTCGCGCGAGAGGCCGTTGTCGCTCTGGTAGAACGTGTCGAACACCTTTTGGAGGTCGGCGGGAGCGATCCCGATGCCGGTGTCCTCCACGGCGATCTGCACGTTCCGGCCCTCGCTCCGGACGCGGAACGTGACCGCGCCTCCCTCGGGGGTGAACGTGACGGCGTTCGTGCCGAGGTTGTGGAGCACGCGGCGGATCAGGGTCCGGTCGGCCTCCAGGATCACCTCCGACGCCTCCCGCGACGCGGTGAGCGCGATCCGCTTCGACTCGGCCAGCGGCTTCAAGACGCCAACCACCTCGTCCACGACGTCGACGAGGTTGAACGGCTCGCGGCTCATGCGGAAGCGGCCCGACTCCAGCTGCGTCAGGTCGAGGATGGCGTCGATGAGGTGCTTGAGCTTCAGGCTCTGCTCGTCGATGACGCGAAGGAAGTCGCGCTGCATCCCGAGATTCGCGCTCCCCACGTTCTGCTGGAGCGCTTCCACGTAGGCGCGGATGTGCGTCAGCGGCGTGCGCAGCTCGTGCGACACCGTTGAAACGAAGCTCGACTTGAGCTCGTTCAGTTCCTCGGCGCGCTCGGTCGCCTCCTCGAGGCGGCCCATGCTCTCCTGCAGCCGCTCGACGAGCGCCGCGTTCTGGAGCGCGACGACGGCGTGGCTGGCCAGAATCTCCAGCATCTCGACAATTTCCCGCGTGGGGCGCCGGCGATCGGACGGGTCGTCCACCGAGAGGTATCCGATCGGACCTCCCTCTTTCCCCCGTAGCGGTACGAAGAGGACGTCGTCCTGATGCCACTCGCCCTCGGCGCGTTCGCCCAGATTCGGCGTGTAGCTGTGGGGGTCGTGCTCGCCCCAGAACTTCCGGTCGTGCGGGATGAAGGTGGCGCGGCCCAGCTTGAACTCGTCCCGGAGCCACGAATCGAACTCCTCCTTCGTCACGTCGTACTCTTCGAGCTTCGTGATCGCATCGCGGTCGAGCCCCGCGAAGGCGCGCGCCTCGTAGGCGCCGGTCCGCGCGTTCAGCACGCGCAGAAGCACGATCCGGTAGCCGACGGCGTCCCGCACGGCGTGGACGATCTCGTGGAGCACCTTGTCGAGGGAGAGATTCGAGTTGATGGAGGTCGCGATCTCCAGAACTTTTCGGAGCCGCCCGGCGCGCTGGCGGCTGGTGAGGAGCTGCTCGCGGTAGAGCCGACCCATCTCCTCGGCCGCGTTCGAGAGCTGGTCGTTCCGCTGCACGGCCGCGTCGAGCGAGGAGCGGAGTCCGCGCAGCTCGCGGCTCAGCGTGCGGCGGCGACAACCCGCTTCGTAGAGGAGGATGCCGGAGGCGGCCAGCGCCCAGGTCAGCTCGATTGCCGACGTCACGCAGCGCCTCCCGTCTTCGCCGGCCGCGTCGCGGAGGCATGCGGCGGCGTTCCACCTTCGGCTCGATCGCCCTGCTCGGTCACGATCGCGACCAGGCAGGCCACGACCTCGGCGTCGAACTGGCTTCCCGCCGCGCGATTCAGTTCGGCCAGGGCCTCCTGGTCGGAGACCGGGTCGCGATAGGGGCGCCCCACCGTCAGCGACTCGAACGCATCGACCGCCGCCACGATCCGCGCGGCGAGCGGAATCCGATCGCCGCGAAGGCCGCGTGGATAGCCGCGGCCATCCACGTGCTCGTGATGGGCCAGGATGATTTCGTTCACCTTCGCGGCGAACTCCAGGGGACGGAGCATCCGAACCGCGGACTGCGGGTGCGCCTCCACGTCCCGGTGCTCGTGCTCACCCCATGCCCGCGGGCTGGACAGGCGCTCCTCGTCCACGGCCAGCATCCCGACGTCATGGACGCGCGCCACGTAGCCGAGAACGTCGATCTCGTCGGCGGGGAGCGCCAGGCGGCGACCCAGTTCGGTCGCCAGCTTGAACGCGCGCTGCGTGCTCGGGAGCGCCCGCAGGCGGCGGGCCCGGATCACGGCGCGAAGACTGGCGAGCGTCGCCGCCACATCGGCCTCGTTCGGAGCGGCATGCAACCGGTCCAGGGCCGCGGCGACGCGCGAGACGACGGCGGTGAGGAGGCGGAGATCGTCCTCGTCGAAGGGCGTCCCTCCCACCTTGTTGTTCGCGTTCACGACGCCGATCGTGACATCCGAGAGATGAAGCGGAACGCAGAGAAGCGACCGCGTCTCGTACTGGGGATGACTCATCTTCCGGAAGCGCCGGTCCTCCTCCACGTCCCGCACCAGGAGCGGCTCCGAGGTCTGCGCCACCCATCCCGCGATCGAGTCGCCGATCCGCACGCGGGTCCGCGCCGCCAAGTCGGCGTCGAGGCCATGGGACGCCTGAATCCGGAGCTCCATGCCCGACTCGTCCAGGAACATGAAGGAGACGATCTTCGCCTCCATCACCTCCGCGACCATCACGACGCACTGCTGGAGCACCGCCCGGAGCTCGGGCTGGACGAAGAGCGGCTCCAGGGACTGGACGATCTTTCGGATCCCGCCCTGAGCCAGCGGCAGTTCGAAGACGAAGCGTGTTCCCGCGCCGACCTCGCTCTCGGCCCGAATGGTGCCGCCATGGAGTTCCACCGCGCTCTTCACGATCGCAAGACCGAGACCCGTACCGCCGACGCGCTCGCCGCCGTCCTCGACGCGATAGAAGCGCTCGAAGACGCGGGGCAGATGGTCGGGCGGAATGCCGCGGCCCCGGTCCTCCACGGCGACGCGGAGACGGTCCCCCACCTGCTCGGCCCGAACGACGATCTCCTGCTCGGCGGGCGAGAACTTCGCGGCGTTGTGGATCAGGTTCACGAAGATCTGCTTCAGGAGATCGAGATCGGCCTCGACACGCGGCAAGTCGGACGGTAGTTCGAGCTGGAAGCGGAGCATCTTCTCCTGGAGCACCGGCTCCACGGTCGGCAGGACGTCGGCCAGGACGGCCCGGATCGTCAGCGGTTCGGCGCGGAGGCGGCGGCTCCCCGAGTCGAGGCGGCTCAGATCGAGCACGTCGTTCACCATGCGCGCCAGACGGTCGCACTCCTCGTTGATCACGGTCAGAAACTTACCCTGCATGGCGAAGGAGGGGCGGTCGATGTTGTCGAGCAGCGACTCGGTGTAGGCCTTGATCGCCGTGAGCGGCGTGCGCATCTCGTGAGAGACGATCGAGATCAACTCCGACTTCGACTGATCGCTTCGCTGGAGTGCGGCGCGCGCTTCCTCGAGCCGGCGCGTCGCCGCGTCGAGTTCGGCGCGCGTGCGAATGCGGTCGACCGCCAGACCGACCTGATCGGCCAGAAAGAGAAGCGTGCGGCGGCGGCGGTCGGTCAGGAGGCGCGGGCGCCGGTAGCCGAGGGCCGCCACGCCGAGGAGCGACGTCCCGACGAGAACCGGAAGTCCGACGATCGTGGCGGGGGCGGCTCCGCTCCAGCCCAGCTCGTCGCGGCCGACGGGGCTTGTCCGGGCCGGATCGTCCACCACGAGCGTCTCGCGGCGGAGCACCTGCCCGAGGAATCCGCTGGGGTCGGGAGCGAGGCGGACGCGCCGCGCGCCGACGAGATCGCGCTCGAAGGAGTGCCCGTCCAGATCTCCCGTCTCGTCGTCCAGGAGGAGGAGGATGAACTGATCGGCGCCCGCGAGATCGAGCACGTGCTCCGAAAGGGCCTGGACGAGCGCGTCGGGATCGAGCGCGGCCTGAACCGCGAACGAGAGGCTGCCGAGGCTGGCCAACGCCCGAACCGGCGGCGCGGAGGACCGCGGCGCCTCGGACGGTTTCACGGCCTCTGCTCCGGGTCGCTCGCCTCCCGGGTGGGCGTGACCAGCGATCCATCCGAGCGGCGGTCCCACACGATGCAGCTTCCCGGGATGGTCTTGCCGAACTTCTTCAAGTCCTTGGCAATATCGCTGACCTGGGCGCTGTGCCGGATGTCGCGCCCGACGTTGCTCACGCCGAGAATCGTCACCGTGAGAATGCCGAAGCTTTTCACACCTCCCTGGCGGCTGGAGAGGACGGTGATCGTGCCCCGCTCGCGGTCCTCGGCGTCGTACTGACTCACCACGCGCGCGTCGAACGTCTCCTTCGCCTCGGTTGCGATCGCCTGGGCCCGCTCGGGAGTGGTGATCACCACGAAGTCGTCGCCGCCGATGTGACCCACGAAATCTTCGCCGGCGTTGTTCTTCCGAACCGCGTCCACGAGGAGCGAGGCCATGAATCGGATCAGGCCGTCGCCGCGGGCAAAGCCGTAGTAGTCATTGTAGGCCTTGAAGTTGTCGAGGTCGAGATAGAGGAACACGAACTTCTCGCCGTTCGCGATCCGGCGCGTCAGCTCGTTGTCGATGATGACGTTTCCGGGAAGCCCGGTGAGCGCGTTGGACGAGAGCTGGGCGCGCCGCGTCCGGAGCTGGTTCCGCACGCGGAAGAGGAGCTCCGCCGTGTCCCACGGCTTGGTCACATAATCGTCGGCGTAGGCGTTCAGCCCTTCCAGCCGGTCGTCCAGGGTCGCCTTCGCCGTGAGGAAGATGATCGGAATCCGGCTCGTGAGGGGGCTCGACTTCAGTCGCCGGCAGACCTCGTAGCCGTCCATGCCTGGCATCATCACGTCGAGCAGGATCAGCTCGGGCGGATCGCGACGGACTTCTTCGAGTCCCTTGATGCCGTCCTCGGCGCTGCGAACGTCGTACTTCACGTCGGCCGCGTCGCGGAGCTGCTTCTCGAGAATGATGCGCAGGTGCGGTTCATCCTCGATCACGAGGATCCTCCCGCTTTCCACAGGCCCTTCCGTCACGCCGCCCCCTGGTTCGTGCTTGGAACTGGTCTTCGCTCTTGGAATTAATCGTCCCGCGGGGGTGGGATCTTGAGCGGAAGAGGGGCTGGGTGGCGTTGCGGGATGCGGCGTGAGGGGCGCGGCTGGAGCGGCGCTACAGCTGTTTGGGGGGCTTTGGGTTACAGATTCGGAGCGGGCGGCCCGCCGAACGGGCTGCGATCAGGCGGTAGGAAAGGCGTCGAGATTCGGGATCGCGCTCGCCGTGAGGGGGGTCCGAAGCCCGCGCGTGAGCGTCTGCCAGCCCGCGTAGGCGATCATGGCCCCGTTGTCGCGGCAGAGAATCGGCGAGGGGAAGAGCGCGGGGATGCCGCGCTCGCGCCCGAGGCGCTCGGCCTCGCGGCGGAGGAGCGTGTTGCAGGCGCAGCCCCCGGCGAGGGCGATGGCGCGTGAGGAGTGTTTGTCGAGGGCGAGCGCGATCCGGTCGATGAGGGCGGTGACCACCGCCTTCTCGGTGGACGCGGCGACATCGCGAATCCGCTCGGCCGAGAGCGGCTGCGGCTCTCGCTCCACCGCCAGTTTCACGGCGGTCTTCAACCCGCTGAAGCTGAGGTCGAAGTTGTCTTTGCCGAGGCGCGCCACGGGGAAGGCGAAGGCCGAGGCGTTCCCCTCTCGCGCCAGGCGATCGACGTGGGGACCGCCGGGAAACGGGAGGCCGAGGAGTTTCCCCACCTTGTCGAACGCCTCACCGGCCGCGTCGTCGCGCGTGGAGCCGAGCCGCGCCGCTATGCCCGGCTCGCGAACGTGATAGATCTCCGTGTGCCCGCCGGAGGCGACCATGCCGAGATAGGGAAACAGCAGCTCGTGCTCGAGTCCCGGGGAGAAAAGGTGCGCCTCGACGTGATTCACGCCGGCGAAGGGAATTCCACGTGCCTGCGCGAATCCCTTCGCGAACTCCAGCCCGACGAGCAGCGACCCCACGAGCCCCGGCCCGATCGTCGCCGCCACGGCGTCGACCTTCTCGAGCCGGCGCCCGGCTTTCGCCAGGACCTCGGCGACCATGCGAGGAAGGAGCGTAATGTGCGCGCGCGAAGCGAGCTCCGGCACGACGCCGCCGTACTCCAGGTGAATTTCCTGCGATGCGACGACATGCGCCAGCAGCTTTCCATCTTCCACAAGGCCCGCGCCGGTATCGTCGCAGGAGGTCTCGAGTCATAGCACTACCATTCGGGGATTCTACCCGCGGGGGGGTGGGAGGCGGGTGTAGGTATGTCGGGCTCAACTACGACTACCAGCGCCCGCC
>JANOOP010000257.1:0-6056 GCA_031421415.1 Candidatus Eiseniibacteriota bacterium | reverse complement strand
CGCGCACGATCCAGCGCGCCTCCAGCCCGTGGGCCTTGAACACGCGGCGAAGCACGCCGCCGTCGGGGTCGCTTCCAGTCCGTCCCACGAGCCGCGCGCGCCCGCCCAGCGACCGGACGTTCGCGGCCGCGTTGGCCGCTCCGCCCGGGACGCCGCGCTCCTCCTCGAATTCCAGGATGATGACCGGCGCCTCCCGGGAGAGACGCGAGGAGCGCCCCACCCAGTAGCGGTCGAGCACGACGTCGCCCAGGACGACGACGCGCGCGCCCGCGATGCGGCGAGCCAGATCGAGGAGGCGGTCGCGATCGAGGGCGTCCACCGCGAGCGCCGCCGTCCGGCGCGGCTTCCTCACGCGCGAAGCCTCGAGGCCGCGGCCTCGTGGAGCCGCGAACGCGCCCAGCGGTCGGCGCTCTCGATCGCCTCCAGCGACGTCGCGGGCAGCGGCACGTGCGCGTCGAGCACCTCCCCGACAAGCCGCGTGAGATCGCCGAAGCGGATCTTCCGGTCGAGGAAGAGGCGCACCGCCTCCTCGTCGGCGCCGTTCAGCACGGCCGGCGCCGTTCCGCCCCGCTCCAGCGCGCGCCGCGCCAGGGCGAGACCCGGAGCCCGGCGCGGATCGGGCGCCTCGAAGTGGAGCGATCCGACGTGCGCCAGGTCGAGGCGCGGCAGGGCCGCGGCCCACCGTTCGGGATAGCTCAGGGCGTAGAGGAGCGGGAGCCGCATGTCGGGCACCGAGAGTTGCGCCACCATCGATCCGTCCCGGAACTCGACGATCGCGTGGACGATCGACTGCGGGTGGATAACGACGTCGAGCTGCGCGGGCGCGAGCCCGAAGAGCCAGCGCGCCTCGATCACCTCCAAGCCCTTGTTCACGAGGGTGGCCGAGTCGACCGTGATGCGCGGGCCCATCGACCAGGTCGGATGACGGAGGACGTCCTCCGGATCGGCGTCCTCGATGGTCGCGGGATCGTGGCGCAGAAAGGGTCCTCCCGAAGCGGTCAGGAGGACGCGGTGAACGTCTTCCGCCGCGCGCCCCTCCAGGCATTGATGCAGCCCCCCATGCTCCGAGTCGACCGGCACGATGACGCCGCCGTGCCGCGCGGCGGTCGCCGTCACCAGCTCTCCGGCGACGACGATCGATTCCTTGTTCGCCAGCGCGAGCCGCTTCCCCGCCCGGAGCGCCGAGAGGGTCGGCCTCAGACCGGCCACGCCGACGAGGGCGTTCACGACGATGTCGGCCTCGGTGTCGTCGGCGAGGGCCTCCAGCCCCGAGGTCCCCTCCAGCACATCCCCATCGTAGACGGCGCGCGCCCGCGCGGCGGCGGCGGTGTCGTCGAGCGCGATTCGCCCGACCCCGAACTCGCGCGCCGCGCGGACGAGCGCGGTATCGCTTCGACGCGCCGCCATGGAGACGAACGAGAGGCGGTCGGGATACTCTCGCGCCAGCGACAGCGCCGCCGAACCGATCGAGCCGGTCGCTCCGAGGAGCGCGATTCGAAGCGGTTTCACGGCGTCACCACGCGGTAGAGGATGTAGTAGTAGGCGATCGGAGCGGCGAAGAAGAGGCTGTCGAACCGGTCGAGGACGCCGCCGTGCCCCGGGATGAGCTGCGAGGTGTCCTTGGCCTCGGAGTCGCGCTTCAGAAGCGACTCGACCAGGTCCCCCAGCTGCCCGAAGACCCCGACCAGGAATCCGAGGATCGTCGCGTCCAGAACGGTGAGAAACGGCGCGAACGTCGCCCGGGCCAGGAACGCGGCGCCGATTGCGGCGGCGAGCCCTGCCCAGGCGCCTTCGGCCGTCTTCTTCGGACTAACCTCGGGCATCAGGCGGCGGCGCCCGAAGAGCCTGCCGACGCCGTAGGCGGCGGTGTCGCAGCACCAGACCATGACGAGCGGGAGAATAGCGTACGCCGCGCCGCGCGCGTAGGGCTCGCCCAGCACCCACGGCAGCTCGCGCAGGGCGACGATGTGGGTTCCCAGCCAGCCGACGTAGAAGACCCCGAGAAGCGTCGCCGCGCTGTTCGCGATCGCGTGCTTTCCGGCTCCACGGCGAAGCTCCGCCAGCAGCACGCCGAGCACGAGGATCGTGAGGAGCGCGCCGAGATGCCACTCCTGGATCCGCCCTGTCCGCAGCCGCTGGAACGCGGCGACCGGCGCCAGCAGCACGGCGACCATCCCCGCCTTCCAGTGCGGAAGGAGGCCCTTCGATTCAAGGAGGAGATTGAATTCCCGGAGCGCGAGGGCCAGCAGAAGGAGCGTGAAGGCGAGGTACGGCACGCCCCCCACCCACGCCAGGAGGAGGAGGAGCGGCACGGCCACCACCGAGGTGGCGACCCGAAGCGGAAGCGACGTGGCGGCGGCCGTGGGAACGCTCCGGTCAGCCCGCACGGCCGAAGCGGCGGCTGCGATGTTGGAAGTCATGGACGGCCTGGTAGAGATGCTTGGAGCGGAAGTCGGGCCAGAGGGTGTCGGTCACCCAGAACTCCGCGTAGGCGAGCTGCCAGAGCATGAAATTCGAGACCCTCAGTTCCCCGCTGGTCCGGATGAGGAGATCGGGATCGGGGAGGCCGTCGGTGTCGAGTTCGCGCCGGAGGAGTTCCTCGTCGATGCGCGCGAGCGGCAAGCGCTTCTTCCGGTCCGCCTGGACGATGCGTCGCACGGCGTCCACGATCTCCGCCCGTCCGCCATAGGAGAGTGCGAGGACGAGCGTCATGCCGGTGCAATCGGCGAGGTAGCGCTTCGTCTCGTCGAGTACGGCGCGGCTCTGCTCCGGCAGGAGGTCGACGCGTCCGATCGTTCGCAGGGAGACGTTGCTCTTCTTCAATTCCTCGCGCTCGTCCGTCAGGACCTGCTCGAGGATCCGCATCAGGCCGCGCACTTCCCGGGGCCCGCGGTCCCAGTTCTCCAGCGAGAACGTGTAGAGCGTGAGCACCTTCACGCCGAGCGCGACGCACCCTTTCACGGCATCGCGTACGGCGCGGCGGCCGGCCCGGTGCCCCATCAGACGCGGCAAGCCGCGGCGCTGGGCCCAGCGCCCGTTCCCGTCCATGATGATCGCGAGGTGCGCGGGCACGGGGAGGCGCAGCACCTGATCGAGAGTAGGCTGCGTGGCGGTGGCAGTCATGTACGTGGCGTCCCGGGAGCGAAATCGGGCCGACGGACGGAATGTCCGACGGCCCGCACGCGAGGGCGCTCGCCCGGCGCGACCGGGCCGCCGCGATCCGCGGCGACGAGGCGCGGCCCGGTCAGACCTCCATGATCTCGACCTGCTTCTTCTGGAACAGCTCGTCGAGGAGCGCGATGTAGCGGTCGTGGAGCTTCTGCACGTCGGTCCGCGTCTTCTTCGCGTCGTCCTCCGAGACCTTGTGATCCCGTTCCAGCTTCTTCAGGTCGTCGTTCACCTCGTGGCGGACGGTCCGGATGCGGACGCGTCCGTCCTCGATCAATCGCCCCAGGACCTTCACCAAATCCTTACGGCGTTCCTCGGTCAGAGCCGGCAGCGAGAGGCGGATGACGGTCCCGTCGTCCACCGGCGTGAGGCCCAGGTCGGACCTCTGGATCGCCTTCACGATCTCGATGAGCGTCGAACGCTCCCACGGCTGGATCACGAGCATGCGCGGCTCGGGGACGCTGACGCTCGCCACCTGCTGGAGCTGCGTCGGCGTTCCGTAGTAGTCCACCTTGATGCCGTCCAGGAGCGACGTCGTCGCCCGGTTCGTGCGGACGGTGGCGACCTCGTTGCGAATCGTCTCGACGGCCTTCTTCATCCGCTCTTCGCAATCTCGAAGTGTTTTCGGGTCCATCCTAGACCTCCACGGCGACGCGCGTCCCGACCGTTTCGCCCCGCAGCGCCAGGACGAGATTTCCGGGCACGGTCACGTTGAAGACGACGAGCGGGAGGCTGTGATCCATTCCCATCGTGAACGCGGTCATGTCCATGACGCTGAGTCTGCGATTGATGGCTTCACTGTACCGAAGAGAGTCGTAGCGGGTCGCTTCGGGGTTGAGACGCGGGTCTTCCGTGAAGACGCCGTCCACTTTCGTGGCCTTCAGGAGGACGTCCGCGTCGATCTCGACCGCTCGAAGCACGGCGGCGGTGTCGGTCGTGAAGTAAGGATGGCCGGTGCCGGCCGCGAGGATGACGATGCGGCCCTTCTCGAGGTGACGGACCGCGCGGCGGCGGATGTACGGCTCCGCCAGCGACCGCATCTCGATCGCGGTCATCACGCGGGTGGAGAGGCCGCGGTGCTCCAGTGCGTCCTGGAGCGCGAGCGCGTTGATCACCGTGGCGAGCATTCCCATGGCGTCGCCCGTCGCCCGGTCGAAGCCCTCGCCCGCGGCGGTGGTGCCGCGAATGAGATTCCCGCCGCCGATCACGATGGCGAGCTCGGTGCCGCCCTCCCGCCCCTCGCGAATCTCCTCCGCCAGACGGCCGATCGCGGCCGCGGCGATTCCCTGGCCGGCCGTGCCTGCCAAGACCTCGCCGCTCAGCTTCAGGAGGACGCGCCGGGGAGCGCCGTCCACAGTCCTACTTCTCTCCGATCCGGAACTTCACGAACCGCCGCACGACGATGTTCTCGCCGATCTTGGCGATCATCTGGTCGACGAGGTCCTTCACCTTGCGGTCGGGGTCCTTGATGTACGGCTGCTCCAGGAGAACGACGTCCTCGTAGAACTTGTCGAGCCGTCCGTCGACCATCTTCTGCAAGATGGCCTCGGGCTTGCCCGAGCTGCGCGCCTGCTCCAGGAGCACGTCGCGCTCCTTCGCCACCAGCGCCGGATCGACCTGCTCACGCGACACGGTCGTCGCGTTGGTCGCCGCGATCTGCATGGCGAGGCTCTTCACCAGATCCCGGAAGTCATCCGTGCGTGCCACGAAGTCGGTCTCGCAACTGACCTCGATCAGCACGCCGAGCTGATCGCCCGGGTGGATGTACGAAGTAACGAGGCCCTCCCGCGCCTCGCGGCCGGCCTTCGACGCGGCGCGAAGGACTCCCTGCTTGCGCAGGTTGTCGATCGCCTTCTCGATATCTCCATTCGCCTCGGCCAGGGCCTTCTTGCATTCCATCATGCCCGCGCCGGTCCGCTCGCGAAGATCCTTCACGAGCGAGGCGGTGATCGTCATGGGATTCTCCTTCTTCGGTTCTCGGTCCTCGGCCGCGCGGCGCTGCCGCCCGGCTCGTCCTGCGACGTGGGTGAGCCTAGGCCTTGGCGGCCGAAGTCATCGCCGCCACGGGTGCGTCGGCGGCGGCCTTCGCCGCCATCATCGCCGCCAGATCGGCCCCCTCGCGCGCCTCCTGACGGGCGTTCATCACGGTATCGCTCACGAATCGGGCGAAGAGCCGGATGGCGCGGATCGCGTCGTCGTTCCCCGGAATCGGAAAGTCGATCACTTCCGGATCGCAGTTCGTGTCCACGACACCGAAGACCGGTACACCGAGACGGTTCGCCTCGGCGACCGCGATGCGCTCCTTCTTCGTGTCGATGACGAACACGGCCGCGGGCAGATTCGTGACTTCCTTGATCCCCGTGAAGATCTTCACCAGCCGCGTCATTTCCTTGCCGAGCTGTGACTGTTCCTTCTTCGAGAGCTTGTCGAAGGTCCCATCGGCCTTCATCTTGTCGAGCTCCTTGAAGCGGCGGAGATTTGACTTGATGGTCTTGAAGTTCGTGAGCATGCCGCCGAGCCAGCGCTCGTTCACGTAGGGCATGCCGCAGCGCTCGGCCTCTTCCATGATCGTGTCTTTCGCCTGGCGCTTGGTTCCCACGAAGAGGACGTTGCCGCCCCGGCGCGCGATGTCGTCGAGCGCGGTGCGGGCGTCCTGGAGGGCTTTCAGGGTCTTCTGGAGATCGATGATGTAGATCCCGTTCCGCTCGATGAAGATGAACTTCTTCATCTTCGGATTCCAGCGGCGGGTCTGATGCCCGAAGTGGACACCCGCTTCGAGCAGTTCCTTCATGCCAACATCAGCCACAGGCAATACCTCCGGTCTTGATCCTCCGCCCCTTCGATCCGCTTCGCGCTCCCGATCGGGAGACCGGCGCCGCGGCCCGGGG
>JANOOP010000256.1:0-1697 GCA_031421415.1 Candidatus Eiseniibacteriota bacterium | reverse complement strand
ACCGAACAAGAACGAGTCGTGGTGGCTGGGGCCGGACAGCATGAAGATCGACGGCATGGGCAACATGTACGTCGCCCAGTGGTTCGGCGGGAAAATACTGAAAATCGCCCCCGACGGCACGCTGCTGCACGTGTTCCCAATCGCCGCGGGCGACGGCACCACCAATGTGGCGTTCGGCCCCGGCGGGAAGGATCTATACGTCACGGTCGTAAAGGACCCGAACGACCCGCAGGCGAAGGGCAGCATTGTGAGGATCCCGAACGTCGAATAGCGGCCGGCGGAAGCGGTGGGTCGGCGTTCTGTGCCAAAGCGCGCCTCGGGAAGGTGGTTGGCGGGAGGCGCAATCAGCCGTCGAGCGCCGTACGGGGACCCTGTGAAGCGGAGTTCCAGGGGTGAGGACGGACAGGCCCCACCCCGACGGCTACACGCGGACGACACTCGAGAGAAGCACGGTCTTCGCTTGGCAATCGATTCGCCTTCAGCGCACAGCGCACTCCCGCACTCCGGTCGCCCCCGATTCCGGCCTTGACAACTGACCGCTTAAAGCGGTCAAATGAATGCCTATGAAGGTCATCGATACCTCCAGCCCCTTCGGAAGTTCCGCCCGCACGCGGGTGCTGCTCGCGTTGCGGCTCCTGACGGAGAGTTACGCCCGCGAGCTGTCGCGCCTTCTGGAGCTCAGTCTCTCTTCGGTTCAGAAGGCGCTTCAGTCCCTGGAGCGGGATGGATTGGTCGCGGCAAGGCCCGCTGGGCGGACGCGCCTCTTCCGACTGAGCCCCCGTCAGCACGCTCGAGCGGAGTTGGAGCGCTATCTGGAGCGGTTGCTCGAACCGGAATCGGCGCTTCGCGCTCGGGTGTCCGCCTTGCGCCGCCGGCCTAGGCGTACCGGCAAGCCGCTTTGAAGATCGATGCCCGATCATCGCTGGCCGACGTGGCCGTGGCGGTGGGCGACGCTCTGCGACGAGCCGGCATTCGTGCGGTCCTGACGGGGGGCGCCTGCGCCAATCTCTATTCGGGCGGCGCCTATCAATCCATGGATGTCGATTTCATCCTCTCCGGCTCTCCGGCGCTGGAGGACCTGAACCGCGCGCTGGATGCAATCGGATTTCGACGTCGGGGCGACCGATACATCCACCCGCGCGTGCCCTTCTTCGTGGAGTTTCCCCGTGGGCCGTTGGGAATCGGACAGGACGTGCGGATCCGCGCCGTCTGGCGCGTCCGCCGCGGAGCCAAGACCCTGGCGCTATCGGCGACCGATTCCTGCAGAGATCGCCTCGCGGCCTACTACCATTGGCGCGACCAGCAGAGCCTTGCCGCCGCGGTGGCGATCGCGCTGAGGAATCGCGTCGCGCTCCGCAAGATTCGGGAATGGAGCCGACGCGAGGGACACTTGGAAGGTTATCAGGCATTTCTGGCCGAGGTGGAGCGCTCCAAAAAGTCAGGGCGACGGGGCGGGCGATCACGAGGCTAGGGTGAGCTGGCTACGGCGCTGGCTACGGTCAGGTTGGCCATTCCTGGCAACGGTTGGCCACCCGAAAGAGGAAACCCCAGGAGGGTCATCCGCCTGGGGCTTCTCGTATTATCTTGCCGCGACACTACTTCGAGGACCGGCCTCAATACCACCGAGAATCAGATCTAAATACTCTGCAGACCGTCGCCCTAGCCACTTTGGCTGTGCCGCCCCAGCGCACCGCCTC
>JANOOP010000255.1:0-2364 GCA_031421415.1 Candidatus Eiseniibacteriota bacterium | reverse complement strand
GGGCGAATCGGTCGAAGCGCGACGCGTGCCGACGGGGCGCTGGGGAACGTGGAGCGAGGCGACGGCGATCGCGGCGCTGGTCCGGGAGCGGAAGGCGCGGTCGCTCCTCGTCTGCACGAGCGGCTATCACCTGCCGCGGGCGCTCCTGGCGGTGCGCCGCGCGCTCTCGGCGCTGGAGGGCGAGCCATGCGCGGTGGCCGGCCTGGCGGCCCCCGAGTCGCCCGACTCCCCCGTCGCGCCCTCTCGCCGATGGCGATCCCCTCGGGCCTGGATGGCGCTCGCCCTCGAGGGCGTGAAGCTCGCGCTCTACGCGCTTGGCGTTCCGTCCCTCGGAGGCCGGCGCCCCGCCGCATCGTGAGCGAGTCTCACGGTGCGAGCCAGCCGGCGCGTTCGAGCGCGCGCCACCCGTCGGCTTCTCCCCGGTCCATGAGCCCTTCCGCGTTGAGCGGCGAGTAGGCGAGCACGCCGCCGGGGAGCGGGGCGTCGGGCTCCACCACGCAAAGGCGCCGCGGCGTCGCGGGCGCGTGCCAGTCGGCAGGGAGGCCCCTCAACTCGTGCTGCAAATCGCGCCAGTTCGCGATGTCGAGATAGCGGCCCCAGAGTTCCACGAGCGTCTTCGGGGTCTTTCCCGCCGGCGGCGCGCCGCTCGGCGCCACGACCACGACCAGCGCCGCATCGGCGTCGGCGTAGAGCGCGGCGCGGAGCGGGTGCGTGGAGAGCGCCACGGCGTCGATGTATTCGCGCCCGCGGACCGAAGCGGGCTCGAAGAAGAGCGGGATCGCGCTCGATGCCACGGCCGCGTCCATGACCTCCTCCGGCGTCCGCACCGACACGACCTCGCCCAGGGTCGCCTCCGCGCGCGCACGGAGCACGTCGCTCGGCTCGGCGCCGGCGACGAACATCGCCACCCGTCCCGAGTCGAGCGAGAGACCGGTGAGAATCAGGATCGGAGATCCGCTTACCAGACGAGCCGAAACGCCCTGCCCGACGAGCCTGGTGAGCACCCGGCGCCGCGCGGCATCGCCCCAGAGGCCGCGCCCCCGCGACTCCGGGAGGAGTTGACTGAAGAAGCGGCGAAGCCAGCCGCCGGCGCGTCCCGGTTTCGACGCCAGCCAGAGGACGACGGCGACCACATCGAGCGTCGCGCTGAAGCGATGGGGCCAGGGGATCCCGACCACCCAGACCAGGAGATGAAGCGCGACCCACCCGGCGAGCAGGAAGGTGAGCCCGCCGTGCGCCAGGCGCCCGAGGCCCGGACGGCTCGCCCGCGCCAGAACCTCCTCGGTCTCGCGCGAGCCGCGAAGGATGGCCGCGCCTCCGAGCGAAACGAGCGCCCAGGCGAACGCATCGAGGAGAACCGAGCCGCGCCCGAGGCCGCCCATCCCCTGCCCGCTGAGCCACGCGGCGAGGCTCAGCTCGGGAGAGCCGAGAATCGTGAGGCCGACCTCGAACACCCCGAGCGCGACGAGAAACGCGCCGAACGCGCGGCCGGCCAGGGTGCTCCAGCGCATCCCGATCGTGGCCGGCTCGATGCGGCGCCACATATTCTCCAGACGCTCGGTCCGGAGTCCCGCGGCAACCCAGCAGACAGCGTTTAACGCCCCCACAGACGCCCCCGCGACGATCGCGGGCTCCAGTCCGGCGCCCCGAATCGCGCGCAGGACGCCGACCTCGTACGCGCCGAGCGCGCCGCCGCCCGAGAGGACGACCGCGATTCGCCGATACGGAAGATCGCTTCGCAGGGAGCCTCCCATCCGGCTATCCTACGCGCCATGTCGCTCCAATACGATCCCGAAGCGGCCGCCGTGGCGCTGGCCGAAGCCGACCCCCTGCTCGGGCGCATCATCGAGCGGGTCGGCGGCTGCACGATCCGCATCACGCGCGCGAGCACTCCGTTCGCCGCCCTCGTCGAGTCGATCGCCTACCAGCAGATCACCGGGCACGCCGCCTCGCGCATCCTGGGACGCGTCGTGGCGCTCTACCGGCCGCGTCGCTTTCCGCGTCCCGAGGATCTCCTCGCCACTTCGGACGATACGCTCCGCGCGGCGGGGCTCTCGCGGACAAAGGTCGCTTCCATGAAGGATCTGGCCGCGAAGTGCCTCGATGGAACCGTCCCGCCGCTCCGGACACTCCGCCGGCTCGAGGACTCTGAAATCGTGGAGCGCCTGACGGCCGTTCGCGGCATCGGACCCTGGACGGTGGAGATGCTTCTCATCTTCCGCCTCGGCAGGCCCGACGTGCTCCCGGCGACCGACTACGGCGTGCGAAAGGGATTCCAGACGGCCTTCCGCACGCGGGGACTTCCCACTCCGGCGCAGATCGTCCGGCGCGGTGAACGCTGGCGTCCCTTCCGTTCGGTGGCGG
>JANOOP010000254.1:0-9501 GCA_031421415.1 Candidatus Eiseniibacteriota bacterium | reverse complement strand
CAATGAACCAGGCGAGCGTGGGATGCTCGATCAGCCATGTCCCGCGTTCTGAACCCAAAGACCTGCGCCGACTGGAAACTTCACCAATCCGCCTTCATAACGGGCAAGGCTGCCTCGAAGCGGCCTTGTTGTGTGCCGGATCTGATTCAACTGCAAGTTATTGTGGTAGCGGGGGCTCAATCAAACCTGTATCACGCGTGCGGATCGACGCAATGAAAGACCGATGTGTTGCACTTCGAACGCCGTGTCGTCCTCTTCAAAGGCCGCATGTCCCGCGCCTATCCGAGCACCACCTGCACGCCGTGCTCCGAACCGTCGTCGCACAAGGGTACCAGGGCTTCGCCCGAGAGCAGGGTTCCGTCCAGGATGACCCGCGATACTCCACGGCAAACTCCGTTCGGATTCTCGACGGTGATCCGGTAGCGGGTGCCGCCATGACGGTAGGTGATTTCGAAGCTTTTCCACTCCGCGGGAATGCAGGGGTCGATGAAGAGGGCAGAACCTTGCTTGCGGAATCCGAGAATTGACTCCAGGCCCGCGCGGTAGAGCCACCCCGCAGCTCCGCTGTACCAGGTCCAGCCCCCGCGTCCCACGTGGGGACGTTGGGAATAAATGTCAGCGGCTACGACGTATGGCTCCACCTTGTAGCGGTGAATGTTTGCGCGGCGGCTCGCATGTTGGATGGGATTCAGCAGGTTGAAGAGCTCGAAAGCCTTGCCTCCCTCGCCGAGCATCGCGAAAGCCACAACTGACCACGCTGCCGCGTGCGTGTACTGCCCACCGTTCTCCCGTATGCCGGGGATGTATCCCTTGATGTATCCCGGCTCCAGGGGTGTTCGGTCGAATGGCGGGGATAAGAGCAGCATCAGGCGGTCGTCCCGACGGATGAGTCGCTGCTCAACGGACTCCATGGCCTGGCGTGCCCGTTGCTTATCGCCGGCGCCAGAGATCACTGCCCAGGACTGGGCAATCGAGTCGATTTGGCATTCGTCGTTTTGCGCCGATCCGAGCGGCGTCCCGTCGTCGAAGAAAGCGCGCTTGTACCACACTCCGTCCCATGCCTCCGTATCCAACGATGCCTCCAGCGAAGTGGCAGTGCTCCGCCAGCGTTCCGCACGCTTCCTTTCCCCGCGAATGTCAGCGATCGTTGAGAACTCACGCAAGTTCTTGAGGAGAAACCAGCCCAGCCAGACGCTTTCGCCCCGGCCCTCATGGCCGACGCGGTTCATGCCATCGTTCCAATCGCCGGCTCCAATCAAGGGTAGACCGTGGGTACCTACCTTCAAGCTCCGATCCAGGGCCCGCGCGCAGTGTTCATACAACGTTGCCCGGTCATCTGACTCCGTCGGCTGGAAGTAAGCCTCTTGTTGACCCTCCATCAGGGTCGGCCCCTCGAGCCACGCAATCTGTTCATCGAGCACTACCCTGTCTTCGGTCGTCCGCAAATATTGGACGACTGCATAAGGTAGCCAGAGGCGGTCGTCGGAGATGCGGGACCGAACCCCGCGGCCCGTCGGAGGATGCCACCAATGCTGAACGTCCCCTTCCCGGAACTGCCGCGCAGCGGCTCGCAGTATGTGCTCGCGCACCAGTTCAGGCCTTGCCACTGCCAGCGCCAGAACGTCCTGGAGCTGATCGCGGAATCCGAACGCACCGCCGGACTGGTACAGCGCGGAGCGGGCCCACATGCGGCAGGAAAGTGTTTGATAGAGAAGCCAGCGGTTGAGGAGGAGATTCATCGCGGGATCCGGCGTCTCGACCTGGATCGTTTCCAGGACCTGATTCCAATGGTCCTGAACCTCGCCGAAAATCGTGTCGCAGCTGAGCGCACGGTATCGTTCGATCAGGGATCGGGCCTCGTCACGATCAGCCCCCTGGCCGAGCAGGAACAGCACCTCGGTGCGTTCTCCCGGTTCGAGCTCCACAGTCGTCTGGAGAACGGCGCACGGGTCCAGACCGGCGCCGGTCTTCCCCGAAAGCTTTTCCCCTCGCTCCAGTGACGCGGGATGATCGAGGCTCGCGTTTCGGCCCAGGAACTCGCGACGATCACCGGTCCAGTACGTCTGGCGACCAGCCATATCAGCGAACGCGACTCGCTCTGCGAACTCCTCGCTCCAGGCGTTGCGCGCAAACATGGCTCGAGTCGTGGGTTCGATCTCGGTGACCACAAAGGGCACGGACCCGCTCCGCGAAACGCCCAGCACCCACTCCGCATAGGCGGTGACCGTAAGCCGCCGCTTGCTGTCGGACTGATTTTCCAGGGTGAGGCGGGAAATCTTGACGGAATCCCGCAATGGCACGAACTGCAGGAGATCCAGTGCGATGCCGTGGGAAGTGTGCTCGAAGCGACTGTATCCCTGGCCGTGCCGGATGACATAGGGCCAGGGCTCCTCGCGGACGGGAAGGCTAGTCGGCCCCCAGACCAGACCGCTGTCCTCTTCGCTTATATAAAAGGCCTCACCCGGAGTATCGCTGACAGGATCATTTGCCCATGGTGTGAGCTTGTTTTCCCGGCTGTTCACGGACCAGGTGAAGCCCGAGCCCGACTCGGAGACCTGGAACCCGAACTCCGGATTCGCCACCACATTGATCCACGGAGCCGGCGTCCACTGCCCTTCGCCCAGAACCGTGACGTATTCGCGGCCACACTGGGTAAATCCGCCGAGGCCGTTGAAAAACTTCAGATCCAATGCTGGAGAGGAAACGGCCGCGGCCGTCTCGCGCGGCGTGCGCAGACGCGACGGAACCGGTCCGGGCCGGAGTCCCTCCAGCCGAACCAACTGCTCTGCGAGTGTTCCCCGGTTTGCAAGCAGTACGACACGCGACGCTGTGCCAAGGAGGACCTGGTCGCGCGCAGACACGAGATCGGCCCGGAGGAGGAACACAGCTCCACGTTCCTTCAGCTGCACCTCTCCGGCTGCCTGGCTCGCGCGCACCATATCCTCCAAAGATTCCTGAAAGTTCTGTAAGTAGGAGGCGCCGCTGGCGTTGAGGATCACCAGGTCCGCGGCGACCCCCTTCAGGCGCCAGTATTCCCACGCCCGCAGCAGTTGGCGCACCAGGTCGCGCTCTTCGTCCCGCTCGATGCGGACCATGGCGATGGGAAGGTCGCCGGAGATCCCATAGGACCAGAGCCCAGACGCGCCACTGCGGTTCGAAGCCAGTACCTGAGGTACTGCGCGCAACGTCGGATCGGTGTACAGGAGGCGGTTGGCGAGACGCTGGAAAAGATGCGCTTCGTCCTGGCTGATCCTGAGATGGTGTAGCTGGACCTGAGCCTGCGTCCAGGCCAGCGAGCTTTCCCGCTCGAAGGTCGTTAGCTGGCGGTATTTCTCTGCGATCTCGAGCGCGTCCTTGCGGGACGCCGCCACGAGCGTCGTGAAGACGAGACGTACCGTCCCGTCCTGTGGAATCGTCAGCCGCTGGCGCAGGCTCACGATGGGATCGAGTACTGCCCCCGAGGTGTTCGATAAGGGTCCCCCGTCGTTCACGGAGAGCGGGGACCGAATCCCACGGCCGCGGCCGAGAAAGCGCGCGCGGTCACTTTCACACTGCAGCGGCTCAGCCGGCTGTCCCTCGACCGCAGCGACATGAGCGAGCCAGACCTGGCGCTCATCTGCCGAACGCGGGCGCCGCGTCGCCAGCAGGGTTCCGAGTTCGGGAACGAATTCCGTCTCCACGAAGAGGTTGGAAAAGGCGGTGTGGGCCTCATCCGCGGACTGGGGCGCCAGCACGACCTCCGCATAGGACGTGATGTCGATTTGACGGTCCCGGTTCCCGACATTGGTCACCGTCAGCTGGCGCAACTCGGCATCGTCCTCGGTGGAGACCACGATTTCGAGGGTGATCGACAGGGATCGATCGCGCTGCATGATCTTGGCGCGGTCCTCGGAATAGACGACGTCGTAATGGTCCATTTCCGTTGCGCTCGGCTGGAAGCCAGCAGACCACACCTCACCGCTCTGGGTGTCGCGCAGGTAGAGAAACGTGCCCCAGCAGTCACGGGTCGTGTCTTCCCGCCAGCGGGTGACGGCGAGGTCTTCCCATCGGCTGAATCCGGAGCCCGCCGCCGTGATCATGACGGTGTAGCGGCCGTTGGAAAGGAGATGGCTGCGGGGGGTGATGTCGTGCGGCGACTCGAACCGACGCAGGGTGGGAAGAGCAGTGTCGCGGACCAGCGGCGCCACCCGCACCTCCTCGCCTCGGGGTCGGGTCACGGCCACCGAACGCGGTATCCGTTCCTGAAGCAGCAACTCCGACGCCTGGACCATTGGATTGGCGTGAAAGCGCTTCTGGGTCAGTCCGTCGTGAATCACATTGCCCAGGGAGATGATGGTCATTCCCTGGTGATGGGCCATGTAGCTCCGCACCACGGCCACCCGCGAGTTCTCAGGCAGCCGCGATGGCGTGTAATCGAGTGCTTCATAGAAGCCGTAGGCGCCGCGGGCCCCGGCCTTCTCGAGACGCGCAAAGTTATTCAGCGCGGCCCTGGGCTCCAGCATGGCGGCGAGTGCGGTTGCGTAGGGTGCCACTACGACGTCCTCGAACAGCCCTCGCTTGAGCCCCAGGCCCGGCACGCCGAAATTCGAATACTGATAGGTGAGCTCTACGTCGCGAAGATTGTGTCC
The DNA here is from genome assembly GCA_031421415.1 of Candidatus Eiseniibacteriota bacterium. Lineage (GTDB taxonomy): Bacteria > Eisenbacteria > RBG-16-71-46 > SZUA-252 > SZUA-252 > SZUA-252. The sequence goes on along the minus strand of JANOOP010000254.1, from coordinate 4,873 downwards.
CGATTCGGAGACCCCCCACGGGACCGTCCGCTCCGCACCGTACTGGATCTGGCGTGCAACCGCGAGACGGCAGCTGAGATCCAGAATGCTGCGTTCGGGCTGCCGCATCACCAGGAGCGGCATCAAGTATTCGAACATGGAACCCGACCAGGACACGAGGGCGGCACCGCGCCCCACCGGCGTGAGGGCACGGCCCAGCAGAAACCAGTGCCGGGGCGAAACGTCATCCTTGGCGATGGCCACGAAGCTTCCCAGCCGCGCCTCGGATGCCAGCAGGTCGTAGCAACTCGAATCGAGCGTGCCGTCGGCGAAGCGATAGCCGATGGCGAACAGCTTGCGTGAGGTGTCGAACAGGAACCGGAAGTCCATCGCCTGGACCATCCGTTCGGCGCGCAGTGCAAGGGCGGAGAGGCGATGCCCAAGGGCGGTCTCCACCTTTTGGGATTCGTCCAAATCTTCGAGAAGCTGGGCCGCCTCGACGTCGCGGGCGTGGCTCCGTACGCAGTCCCCCAGGCTCTTCGCCCAGGCCAGCACTTCGGATGGGGACTCTTCCTCAATGTCGTTCGAGAGCGTGCGGGCGATGTCCAGGAGGTTTTCCGCCTGTGCCTCCAGCATCTCGAGCCGGCGCACCCACTCGGGACCCGAAATCGGGGGATCATCGAGCAGGCCGCGCATTCCCTCCATGGCCTCATGCAGATGGGCCACGGTCACCGTTTGCGCACGCCCAGGAAGCTCGACCTGCTCTTCCGCATCGATCAGAAGCTCGAGCGCGTCCCGGATCCCCTCCAGGATCTCCGGGCGGAAGAGAGGGCGATGTATGAATTCGCGGCACGCTTGCGCCACGGCGATCAGGTGCCCAGCTAGATTGCCGCTGTCGACCATGGAGACGTAGACGGGATGGAGCGGCCGGAGGTCGTGCGTGTCGTACCAGTTGAAGAAGTGGCCGCGGAAGCGACGCAGGTTCTTCATGGTCTCGAACGTGTCCTCGAGCCGCTTCGCCGTGTCGAGGATCCCGATCCAGCCGAAGTCGTGGGCAACCGTCGTGCTCAGCAGATAAAGACCCATGTTTGTCGGCGACGTGCGGTAGGCGATGGCCGGCTCGGGGTCTTCCTGGAAGTTGTCTGGCGGGAGTGCATGCCCCTCCACGTCCACGAACCTCTCGAAGAAGCGCCAGGTGCGGCGGGCGACAAGTCGCAAGGAGCGCATCTCCTGGGGAGTGAGAACCCGCCCCTCCACGAGCCTGGGCGGGAGACTCATGCGCCGGGCGATGGCGGGAGACAGCGCCCACAGGAGAATGAACGGCATGGCCACGGGCCAGGCTGCCGGCTTGAGCACGACAAACAGCAATCCCGCCAGCGCGGCGAGGACGACGCCCCAGAGAAGGTGCCGATAGAAGTGCAGGAGCTGCAGATCAGCGCCATACCCGACCTGCGCGGCGGGTACCCACTCGAGCAGGCTCCGTTTCGTGATGTAGAGCCGCCCGAGTGTGCGCAGGACAGCGTCTGCCATGAGCCAGGCCTTGTGGGCCAACATCGTGACCGACAGAAACATCTGGGACACGGCCACGAAGAGGTCTTGGCCCAAGGTGCGTAGCTGACTATGCCTCGCGACGCCCCATCGCCGCGGGACGAGACCATCGAGCACCGGAATGAAGGCCGGCACGGCGATGGATCCAACAAAAAGGCCAGTTCCGAGGAGCGGAGGAATGCCGGGCAGGATCCACGCGGCGACCGCCAACAGGAACGACGAAGGCGCGGCGAGGCTTCGGCGAAGATTGTCTACCATTTTCCATCGGCTGCGACCGGGAATGCGAACCTTCGATCTGCGGCCGGCGGTGTCGCGTGCGTGTCCCAGGACCCAGGGTAGGAGTTGCCAGTCTCCCCGTACCCACCGATGGTGACGGCGCGCTGCCCCCTCATAGTTGGAGGGGAACTCCTCGAAAAGATCCACGTCGGTCAGCAGCCCGGCGCGCGCGAACAAGCCCTCGAAAAGATCGTGGCTGAGCAGCGAGTTCTCCGGGACCTTCCCATCGAGCGCCGCCTCGAATACCTCCACGTCGTAGATTCCCTTGCCGGCGTAGGACCCCTCCTCGAAGAGGTCCTGGTACACATCGGAAACCGCGGCTCCGTAAGGGTCCACACCGCCGGGACCCGAGACAATCCGCTGGTAGGCGGTGCTGCCCGGGCCGGTGGGCAGGAACGGCGTGATTCGGGGCTGCAGGATTGCGTAACCTTCGACGACGCGTCCGATTCGGGGGTTGAAACGCGGCCGATTCAAAGGGTGCGCCATCGCCCCGACCAGACGGTAGGCAGTGCCCTTGGGAAGCTGGGTGTCGGCATCCAGGGTGATGACGTAGCGAACGCCCTCCGGCACCCAAGGCGGCCGTCCGCGGATCGGAATGAATGTGGTGTCCGTGGCGCCGCGCAGAAGCCGGTTGAGCTCGTGCAGCTTGCCCCGCTTCCGCTCCCAGCCGATCCACCTGCCTTCCTGCTTGTTCCACAGGCGCCGACGGTGCAGCAGCAGGAACCGATCCCCGCCTCCGGGCGGACCTTCGTGCCGTGTGTTGAGACGGCTGATGCCGTCGACGAGCGCAGCAACCAGTTCCTCGTCGCCGGGCATGTGCTCGCAGGGCGCGTCCGGCCAGTCGGTGAGGAGGGCAAAATGCAGATGACCTTCCGGATTCGCGAGGTAGTGCACCTCGAGCCGTTCGAGCTGCTCCTCGATGTCGGCTTTGTTTATGAGCAGCGTCGGCACGGCGACCAGGGTTCGCATCTCCGGGGGCACGCCCTGGGCGAGCTCGAGCTTGGGAAGCCTCGTGGGTGGAAACAGAGCCGCAACCATGCGATGCACGAGGGCCACCGCGACATCCGAGGCTGGAACCAGGCCGAGGACTGCCAGCAGGACGAGGCCCCAAGCCCCTGCCCCAGCGGCCCCGGCGATCATCAGGAGTCCGTAGAGCTGGACAGCGGTGAGGGAGACGATCAATCCCAGGTATCCCACGACTGCATGGGCTCGGTAGGCGCGTTGCAACCGGAGGCGAAGATGCACGCGAAATCCCAGCTGCTGCTCGAATTTCCTTCTGCCCCTCGAAACGAGGTAGTAACCCGGGTCATCCGCGGCGCGTTCGGGACCCCCGAAAAGCCTCGGCACGATCCCCGAGCTATCGTCGTCAGCGGGGATGGGTGAGCGCAGTCTGTCCTCGACCGCATTTCGGGCCAGCAGCACGGCCTCCCGCGCAATCTCGATTTCCGATCGGCCCGAACCCCGAGCTAGAAACTCGATCTGCTTCCGATACTCATCCCGCGTCGCGAAATCCATGGCTTGAAACGCGGGACTGGCGCGTAGCGCTTCATCCACCAGGCTGACGCTCTCGAAAAATTCGAGCCAGTCGATCGAGGACATCCATCGCATGCTGGTGATGATGTTCCGGACGGTCGCGTTAGCTGCACCCTGGGAATGGAGTTCCCGGGCAACCACCTCAGCGGGTGATGTCCCCTGGGCACTCAGCTTTCGGTTGAGCCAGACCAGGGCCGGCGTGATCGATTCGTCCTGGTCGCGCAGCCGCTGGACCAACTGGACTGCAAATGCGTCCGCCAGGGGAGTGTCGTCCAGACGGTGCAGGACGTCCTTGGTGTTCTCCGCTGGCCGACCACTCAGGCCTAGAAGGCGGTCCGCCAGCTCGTCGGCCCTGGCCCTCGCGTGACGCGCGCGGATCACCTGTTCCGACAGCCGTCGCAGATTCTCCACCAGTGCCACACGGAGATGGATCGGCACGGCCCAGAGTTCGCCGATGCCAAGCGGCTGGATGCGCTGGTAGGCACGGATGAAACGGCCGAGCGTATCCACCTCGAACCGGGTGTCGGTGTGAGCCACATAGGCCCAGGCGATGCCATAAACGCGGGGGCATCCTGCGAGGTGGCCCGCCGCGATTTTCGGCAGCCGGCGATAGTAGCTTCTCGGAAGGTGGTCCCGGATGTCCCGGATCTGCTCGTCGACGACGTGGAAGTTGTCGAGGAGCCATTCCTCGGCCAGCGTGATCTCGCGCTTCGCCCCGACCGCCTCGACGATGCTGTGATATGCATCGAGAAGTACGCGCCCGTTGTCGCGGACCCTCGGAAGAAGATCCCGTCCACGGGTGGGCTTCTCTGTAACGCGATCGGCAGCCGCGAGGCTCTCGGCGTGCTGCTCCAGACGCTCGACACCAAAGAGCTCGGCGCGGATCGGTTCGTCCACGTAAGAAACTGCAGTGACTGCGCCGTCGGTGATATTCACCCTGGTTGGCGCCACGGCCTAGCGCAAGTTGCTCTCGTAGCGCGGCGTCCTGCACTAGTCAAATTATGGATCACTGTTGCTCGAATTCCCCTAGCGCCAGCCTTCGATGATGATCTTCGCATCGATCTGACTACGGAACCACCCGCCACTCGAGCACTCGTCGCGAAACGTGCCGCTGAAGGCCTCGCCCTCCGCGCTTGCCACGGCCTGCCGGAATTCCACGAAGCAACCAGGATGCAGTGCGTGAAACCCCGGCGCGGGCCGGGGTTCTTGAAAGTGGTGGCGGGGGCGGCTTACAGATTGACGAAACGGCCTGGCGCGCTGAGATACGACTGCGCTGACCGCGCTTGCTATCCAAATTGCCGCATCAACCAACGTCCGACCATTTCCAGTCTTCGCTGCCGGGGCGTCAAGCTACCGGAGGAGCAAACCACTTCGACGTCAGCGTGCAGGCTGGACGTGACGGCTGATATCGCCGTGCGGCACGCCAGCCAGCAGCTTCCGGAAATCGGTCCCGCTGACGTGCACCAGCCCACGGTGATCGCCGGCCTCGAAATAGACGTCCGATTCTTCCATGAGGCTGTCATCGAGAACGCTGTCG
>JANOOP010000253.1:0-15510 GCA_031421415.1 Candidatus Eiseniibacteriota bacterium | reverse complement strand
CGAAGGGAGAGGACGAAAAGGTCGGCTCCGGACTCCATCGCCTTCGCGAGGAAGACCCGACCCTCCACGTCCGCGTGGAGGGCGACCTTCATCAGACGATTCTGTCGGGGATGGGGGATCTCCACATCGACGTGGCGATCGAGAAGCTCCACCGCCGCTTCCACGTCGACGTGGCCGCCACCAAGCCGCGCATCCCCTACCGCGAGACGATTCGCAAGTTGGTGGCGAAGCATGGGCGGCACAAGAAACAGACCGGCGGGCGCGGCCAGTTCGGCGACGTCCACGTGAAGTTCGAGCCGCTGAAGCCGGGCGAGGGATTTCAGTTCGTGGACGAGATCGTGGGCGGGTCGGTCCCGCGCAACTACATCCCGGCCGTGGAGAAGGGAATCACCGAAGCGATCCACGAGGGCGTGCTGGCGGGCTATCCGATGGTCGATTTCCGCGCCACGCTCTACGACGGCTCCTACCACGCGGTCGACTCGTCGGAAATGGCGTTCAAGATTGCCGGCGCGCTCGCCTTCCGCGAGGCGTGCCGGGAGGCGAATCCGGTGCTCCTGGAACCGATCGTGGAGATCGAGGTCCACGCTCCGACGGAGTACGTCGGCGCCGTCACGGGAGACCTCTCGTCGAAGCGGGGAAAGATCCTCGGCATGGATTCGGAATCGCGGCGGGACATCATCCGCGCCCACGTGCCGCAGGCCGAACTCTACAAGTATTCGACGCACCTGCGGGCCCTCACCCAGGGACGGGCGTCGTTCCGCACCAAGTTCTCGCACTACGAGGAAGTCCCGCGTGAACTCGCGGACAAGGTCATCGCCCAAGCCAAGGCCGACAAGGAGGCCATGGCGCAGGCAGCACACTGAGCCGGGATCGGAGACCTACATGCATCGTGGCACCGCACCTCGTTTCTCTTCGATCGCCTTTCTGACGCTGTCGCTGTCGCTCGCCTCCGGCATCTCGGCGCTCGCGGCCGCGGCAACAGGAGCGGAAGCCGATCCGGCTCCCGGGACTCCGGCGCGGGCGGCGCCTCACGACCGTTACCGACCCGCCGCCCCGAGGCCGGCCGACCCGCTCTCCGCGGCGGCCGTGAACCGCCTGGCCGCCGAGGGAACCTCGGTCCTCTGGGTTCGCTTCGTGGACAAGGGCGAGCGCGACGAGCGCTCCTTCGCAGCCGCCGTTCGCGCGGCCGGCGCCGGCGTGAACGCGCGGGCCCGGGCACGCCGCGCGCGCGAGACCGGCGGCGTCTTCGTTCCCGACTGGTACGACGTGCCGGTCGTGTCCGACTACGTGGAGGGCGTCGCCTCGACGGGGGCGCGCGTCAGGAACGTTCTCCGATGGTTCAACGCCGTCACGGTGGAGGCCGACGAGGCCGCCGCCCGGCGGATCGCCGCGCTTCCGTACGTCCAGAGCGTGGAGCCGGCCAGCCGCTCCCGCGGAACGAAGCCGATCGAGATCGGCCCCGTCCGCGAGGCCGACCCCCGTTCGGGCCAGGCGCCGCGCCTCCCCGACGACGGCACCGCGACCGAGGTGTGGGCCGGGCTCTCGCTGGCCAAACCGGCCGACTACGGCCTCTCCTTCCCGCAGCTCTCGTCCATCAACGTGCCGGCGGCCCACGATTCCGGATTCAGCGGATCGGGCGTGATCCTCTGCGTCATCGATACCGGGTTCGACGAGGCGCATTCGTCGCTCTCACCGCTTCGAAAGATCGCGGAGTGGGATTTCATCCAGCACGACGCGGAGACCGCGAATCAGGCGGGCGACGCCTCCGCCCAGTGGAGTCACGGCACCGGCACCTGGGCCGTCTCCGGCGGCTACTGGCCCGGCGTTCTCGTCGGCCCGGCCTACAACGCCGGATTCCTGGTCGCGAAGACCGAGTACGTGCCGACCGAGACTCACGTGGAGGAAGACAACTGGGTGGCGGCGGCGGCGTGGGCCGACTCGATCGGCGCGGACGTGATCACCTCCTCGCTCGGCTACTCCGACTTCGATCCGGCGGGGAACGGCGGAGGCGACTACGGGAAGCAGCAGATGGACGGACGCACGTCGATCGTCGCGCAGGGCGCGATCTTCGCCCACCGCCGCGGCATCGTCGTCTGCAATTCGATGGGGAACGACGGGGCGCTCGGCACGACCAGCGTCACCTCGCCGGCCGACGTGGACAGCATCCTGTCGGTGGGAGCCGTCGACGTGAGCAACATCCTCGCGGGGTTCTCCTCGCGCGGGCCGACTTGGGACGGGCGGATCAAGCCGGAGGTCGTGGCGCAGGGGGTCGGCGTCTACTGGGCCATCGCCGGATCGCCCACTACCTACGGCACCGCCAGCGGCACGTCGCTCTCCTGCCCGCTCGTCGGCGGCGTGGCGGCCCTGGTTCGCGAGGCGCACCCCGAGTGGACCAACTACCAGGTGCGCCAGGCGCTCCGCTCCACGGCCGACAAGGCCTCCACGCCCGACAACAACTACGGATCGGGGCGCATCGACGCCATCGCCGCCATCTACACCTCGACGCTGGGCGGCCCCATCCACCCCTATCCCTTCAGCCTCGTCGCGCCGGCCCACCAGAGCGTTCTCGGCACCGTGCCGATCACGCTCCGCTGGCGGCGTTCGCGCGATCCGCAACCGGCCGACCCGGTGACCTACGAGGTCTCCATCTGCACCGTCTCGCCGGCGCAGTGCGTCTTCACGATGAGTACGCCCGATACGCAGCTCGTGGTCACCGCCAGCCTGCTTCCCTTCACGCCGTACGAGTGGTTCGTGACGGCGAAGGACCCGGCGCTCCACGGCCGGGAGAGCCGCGACCGTTACCGCTTCACGACCGGGAACATCTCCGGCGTTCCGCTCACGCCGCCGCCGACCGCGCCGAAGGTCCTGCTGGCGCAGAGCCGGCCGAATCCGGCCAGCACCGGCTCGCGCATCGATTTCAGTCTGGCCGGCGCCGCGGGCGTCGTGCCGGTAAACCTTCGACTCTTCGACGCGCGTGGCCGCCTGGTGCGCACGCTTCTCGAAAATCACGCCAGCGTCGTCCCGGGGAACTGCTCGGTCCCGTGGGACGGCGCCGATCGAAACGGCCGGCTCGTGCCGTCCGGGATCTACTATTACCAGATCGAGGCGATGGGCCGGCGCGAGTCGAAGCGCCTGGTCGTCGTCCGCTAACCCGACCGACGCCCCGTTCGGACGGGGCGGCCGTTCCAGAGGAGTCGCGATGTCAGGTCATTCCAAATGGGCCACCATCAAGCGGAAGAAGGCGTCCATCGACGCCAAGCGCGGCAAGGTCTTCACGAAGTACATCAAGGAGATCAGCGTCGCGGCCCGCGCGGGCGGCGGTGACGTGGGCGCCAATCCCCGGCTCCGAACCGCCATCGCCAGCGCCAAGGCGGTGAACATGCCGGCCGACAACATCGAGCGCGCGATCAAGAAGGGTACGGGCGAGCTGGAGGGGGTCAACTACGAGGAAGTCTCCTACGAGGGATACGGCCCCGGCGGGATCGCGATCCTCATGGATTCGCTGACCGACAACCGGAACCGGACGGCCGGCGAGATCCGCCACCTCCTCGCGAAGCACGGCGGCCGCATGGCGGAAGCCGGGTCGGTGCACTGGATGTTCACGATCAAGGGACAGGTCATCGTCCCGAGGAGCGCCATCGACGAGGATGCCCTCATCATGCTGGCGCTGGACGCCGGCGCCGAGGACGTGAACACCGACGATCCCGAATCGTACGAGGTGATGACGCCGCTCTCGCAACTGGAGTCGGTGAAGGCCGCCCTGGCGGGGAAGGGGATCGCGCCCACGTCGGCCGACCTCGCGAAAGTGCCGCAGAACACGATCACGCTCAGCGAGAAGGACGCCGAGCTAGCCTTGAAGCTCATGGAATTGCTCGAGGATCATGACGACGTCCAGCGGCTCTTCACCAATCTCGACATCTCGGACGAAACGCTCAGCCGCCTCGAGTCCTGAGGCTGGCGCGGCGGCGAATCCGCTCATCCTCGGCGTCGATCCCGGCAGCCGCTTCACCGGCTACGGCTTCGTGCGGCGCGTGGGGAACCAGATCCGCTACGAGCACTCGGGCGTCATCGCGACGCGCGCCACGCTCTCGTTTCCCGATCGGCTCCTGACCATCCATACCGAGCTGGCGCTCCTGATCGAGCAATGGCGCCCCGACGAGGTCGCCGTGGAGATGGCGTTCGTCCGGAAGAGCGCGCACTCGGCGCTCCAGATCGGCCACGTGCGCGGCGTCGTGCTCCTGGCCGCGCGCCAGAGCGGCGCCGCGCTCTACGAATACACCGCTCCCGAGGTGAAGATGGCGGTCGTCCGCCAGGGAGCGGCCTCGAAAGAACAGGTCTCGTTCATGGTGCGGCGACTCTTGCCGCAGGTGGGTACGCTTCGCGAGGACGAGGCCGACGCGCTGGCCGTGGCCCTCTGCCACGCGCAGCGCGCCGCGGCACGGCAGTGGGGCATGGCCCGCGGCGCCGTCGCTTCAGGGAGGAAGTCATGATCGACGCCGTTCGCGGCATTCTGGCAGCCAAATCGCCGACCTCCGCCGTGGTGCGGGTCGGGGGCTTCGACATGAGGCTCCACATTTCGGTCTCCTGCTTCGAGACGCTTCCCGCGCTGGGGAAGGAGATACACCTGCTCTCCTACCTCCACGTGCGGGAGGACGTGCTTCAGCTCTACGGCTTCGCCGACGTGGTGGAGCGAGATCTCTTCGAGCGGCTGATCTCGGTCTCGGGAATCGGGCCGCGCCTGGGCGTCGGCATTCTCTCGGGCGCCACCGCGGCGCGCGTGCGGGAGGCGATCGAGGCGGGCGACGCGGAGTTCCTCCAGACGCTGCCCGGCGTGGGGAAGAAGCTGGCGCAGCGGCTTGTGGTGGAATTGCGCGAGAAGGTGACGTTGAGCGGACCGACTTCTCCCGCGGGGGCCGCTTTCCCGGGTGGGCTGACCACGAGCGTCGCCTCCGACGCGTCGATCGCGCTTCAGTCGCTCGGCTTCACGCGGGGGGGCGCCCAGTCGGCCGTGCAGGACGCGGTGGCCGAACTCGGCGCGAACGCCACGGCGGAGACGATCATCCGCCGCGCGCTCCAGCAGAAAGTGCGGTAGAGTCGCCCGATGGCCCGACAATCAAAGCCCGCGGCGAAGCCCGCGCCCGCGGCCCCGCCTCCGCCGGCAATTCTCGAACCCGCCGGCGACCGGGAGCGGATCACCGCCCCCGAGCCGTTCGTGGGCGACGTCGATTACGACCGGAGCCTTCGCCCGCGCGAACTGGGAGAGTTCGTCGGCCAGCACGCCATCCGCGAGCAGTTGCGGATCGCGGTGGAAGCGGCGCGCGCGCGGGGCGAGGCGCTCGATCACGTCCTCTTCCACGGCCCGCCGGGGCTGGGGAAGACGACGCTCGCCTCGATCATGGCGGCGGAGATGGGCGTCTCCTTCACGCAGACCTCGGGCCCCGTCCTGGAGCGGGCCGCCGATCTTGCCGGCCTTTTGACGAACCTGGACGAGCGGGCCATCCTCTTCATCGACGAGATTCACCGGATGAATCCCGTGGTGGAGGAGTACCTCTATCCGGCCATCGAGGACTTCTGCCTCGACATCATGATCGACCGCGGTCCCAGCGCGCGGAGCGTGCGGATCGATCTCAAGCGCTTCACACTGGTCGGCGCCACGACACGGACCGGGCTCCTCTCCGCTCCGCTCCGGGGCCGGTTCGGCCTCTCCGCACGCCTCGATTACTACCCGGCCGCGGATCTGAAGACGATCATCCTTCGATCGGCCTCCATCCTGGGCGTCGCCATCGACGACGAGGGGGCGGCCGAGATTTCCAGACGCTCGCGCGGCACACCGCGCGTGGGGAACCGCCTCCTTCGCCGCGTGCGCGACTATGCCGAAACGCGCGCCGGCGGCGTGATCACCGGTGACGTGGCGCGGGCCGGGCTGGAACTGCTGGAAGTCGACGCGCGGGGCCTGGACGACATGGACCGGCGAATGCTGGAGGCGATCGTGGTGAAGTACGGCGGCGGCCCGGTGGGGCTATCGACCATCGCGGTGGTGGTCGGGGAAGAGGCCGACACGCTGGAGGACGTCTACGAGCCGTACCTGATCCAGGAGGGATTTCTGAAGCGGACGGCCCGCGGGCGCGAGGCGACCGATCTCGCCTTCCGCCATCTCGGCCTGGAGCCGCCGACGCGCGCGGGCGATCCCGCGCGGAGCGCCAACCCCGCTCGCGAAGCCGCGGACGAAGCAAGCGAGCCGCCGCAGCAGAAGCTCTTCTAGGGCTCCTGGTAGAGTGCCACGCGGCGCCTTACTCCCCGGCCAGATGATCGCGCAAGAGGTCGCGGGCGGGGATGCGGCGTCCCGATTTCGGATGGACCACCCGCACCTCGAATCCGTAGCGGTCGAGGCCGAAATGGCGCGTGACGAGGCGGAGGAGCCCCTCGACCGTCGCGTCGCCCCGGATCGTGCGACCGCGCCGCCCCGCGCCGCGGGCGCGCACGCGCCCCTCCTCAAGGCCGGCGCGATAGGCCTGCTTCACCAACCGATCGAGGCTGCGCCAGTGGGAACGTTTCAGCCGTTTCTGGGCTTCGGACTGGATCATCGCTTCCCCTTTCCGTTCGAGGCCGGGGCCGCCACCATGCAGCCGCTCCACGCATCATCATAGCGCCACAGCGCCGCCCTCGCATGAAACTCTCCGACTTCGACTACCACCTTCCCCCCGAACGGATCGCGCAGCACCCGGCCGCGGAGCGGGACGCCTCGCGCCTGATGGTGGTGGACCGGGGAGCGGGGACGCTCCACCACGTTCATTTCCGCGACCTCCCGTCGTTCCTCCGCCCCGGCGATCTCCTGGTGGCGAACGATACGCGCGTCCTCCCGGCGCGGCTCTTCGCGCGGGTGGCGCGCGAGGCCGGGGGAGACCGGGAAGTGGAGGTGCTGCTCCTGCGCGAGGAACCGAGCGTGCCGCCGCTTCGCATCTGGTCGGCGCTGGCCCGGCCGGCCCGCGTGCTGCACGAGGGAACGCCACTCGCCTTCCACGATCCATCGTGGCGCGCGAAGGTGCACGCGCGGGGAGAGCGAGGGGTACGGCGGATCGCGTTTCAGCCCGCGGCTTCGGAGGGGGAGGGGCCGACCTTCGAAGCGTGGCTCTCCCGCGTCGGCCACATCCCGCTTCCGCCCTACATCGAGCGCCCCGACGAGCCGGAAGATCGCGAACGCTACCAGACCGTCTTTGCGCGCGAGACGGGATCGGTGGCGGCGCCGACAGCGGGGCTCCATTTCACGAACGCAACCCTGGAAGCGGCGCGGGCGCGCGGCGCCTCTTTCACCACGGTCACGCTCCACGTGGGGCCGGGGACGTTTCGGCCCGTCACGACGGAAAATCCTGACGAGCACGTTCTCGACCCGGAGCCGTACTGCGTTCCTCCCGCGACCGCGGCGGCGATCCGGGCCGCGAAGCAGTCCGGAGGGCGCGTGATCGCCGTGGGGACCACGTCGGTCCGCACGCTCGAGTCGTGGGTCCTGGACGCCATGCCCGACGACGGCGCGTGGCGCGAGACCAATCTCTTCGTCCGGCCGCCGTTCGAGTTTCGCGTCATCGACGCGATGATCACGAATTTTCATCTGCCGCGCTCCAGCCTCCTCTTCCTCGTCTCAGCCTTCGCGGGACGGGAGCGGATGCTGGAGGCCTACGCCACGGCCGTGCGGGAGGGCTACCGCTTCTACTCCTACGGCGACGCGATGCTGATCGTGTAGCGGCAGCCGGCTTCGTTCTGCACGCCTCTTCGCATTTCGCTCAAGAATTCGCCGGTCCAGCCGATCCACTCAGGGAAGCACCCCCTCCGCCCCTTCCCCCATAACCACCAGCAAAACCTACCGTTAGCTCGATCCGGCCACTTTCTGGCCGCGCGGGCACGCCCGTTGCCTTTTGCAGATGGCGACGGCCCTGGGAAGGGCCGGCCGGGGCATGGCGTTCCGGCGAGCCACGAAGGGAGCAGATCGATGCCACGCACGAAGTCTCGCTCGTCGCACGCAGCCTCCGATTCCAAGAAGAGCCGCTCCGGCCGTTCCGGCGCCAAGGCCCAGTCGGCCCGCGGCGGCAGCAAGGTCCGCCGCTATCTCGATTTCATTCGCGCCATCCTCGGCGCCACGCCGCGGAACGGACGCTAGGAGCGCCGCGATGTCCCGCCTTCTCACGCCCGCCGAGATCGCCGCCCTCCGCGCCGTGGACGAGCCGTTCGTTCCCGCGCCGACCGAGACCTACATCGTGACGGTCGAGGCAGGGAGCGCCGCGCTCACGCCGGAAGCCGTCGCGTCGCTGGAGCCGGGGAGCGTCTTCCCGATTCAGGCCGCCCGGTCGGGGTTGGTCGAGATCGTGGCGAACGCCGTGGTCGTGGCCTATGGGCGCCTGGAGCAGCACGAGGGAGAACTCGCGGTACGCGTTGTCAGCCTCCCCCGCGCGCGGGCCGGTTCGCCGAGCCAGACGCGGGACGCGGGAGGCCGGCTGTGAACCAGGCGATCTTCGTCTACGCCACGGCGCTCTCGGTGGCAGCGCTCGTGCTCTACGGAGCCGTTCGCTACTTCTGGCGCCGCCCGCGGGTGGAGCTGGAGACCTCCTACGGTCCGCCACCGCCCGAAGTGCTGGTCCTGGGCCGGACGCGCGTCGGCGTCGGTCGCTCGCTCCTCATCGTCGAGGTCGAGGGACGCCGCCTTCTGCTCGGCTCCACCTCGCAGCAGTGGACGCCGCTCGCCGATCTGGGCGCGGCGCGGCATCGCGACGAGAGCGACTCCGACGACCCGATCGAAGCCGAACTGTCGCGCGCCGTGGAAGCATCGCGGCAGCGCCGCGGAGGACGCCGCTCATGACCCGCGCCGCCCACCGAATCCTGAATCGCGCGCGCTCCGATGCCTGGCGCCGGGTCGGCATTCCGATTACCTGGAAGACGCCGCAAGAGCACGAGGAGAGTGGAAAGAATGTGGCCGGCGAGACGGCCAACAACCCGGGAACTGGCCGCTCCGAAGCCGACACGCCGAGCGTAACTGACGACAAGGACGATCGTTAGCCTACGGCACGGCGATTGCAAACCGAGTAACCGTCTTCCCAAGCCAGCAGCGCCGCCACCGACACGACAAGCCGAACGAACCTAAGCATCCGACCGAGGAACGAGCGAATGGCCGAAATCGAAACGAAGATCGGCACGACCCGCGAAAGCGCCGGGACGAAGGGCACGAAGCGCGCCGCCAAGCGCGTGCCGCGCCCGCGCCTCGCCACGAATTCGCGGATGGTGCCGCCCGCCGCCCGCCCCAAGCGGCGCATCGTCGCCGTGACGAGCGGCAAGGGGGGCGTGGGGAAGACGAACATCGTCACGAATCTCGCGCTCGCGCTGGCCCGACAGGGAACGCGCGTCCTCGTGGTCGACGGCGACCTCGGTCTCGCGAACGTCGACCTCCTCCTGGGCGTCGCGCCGCAGTACGACCTGCAGGACGTGATCCTGGGTCAGCGGAGCATTCGCGACGTGGTCTTCGAAGGGCCGGACGGCATTCAGGTCCTTCCCGCCAGCAGCGGTGTGGAGGAGCTGGCGAACCTGGACGAGTTCCGCACCGAGTGCCTCATCCGCTCGCTCTCCGAACTGGAGAACGACGTCGACATCATCCTCATCGACTCTCCGTCGGGCATCGGCCGGAACGCCATCTCCATGGTGCAGGCCGCGGATCAGATCCTGGTCGTCACCACGCCCGAGCCGACATCGTTTTCCGACGCCTACGCCATGATCAAGGTCCTCTCGCGTCATCCCATCAAGTGCGTGCCGTCGCTCCTGGTGAACCAGGCCAACTCGGAAGACGAAGCGCTGAGCGTCGCGCGCCGCGTGCGCACGGTCGCGAAGCGGTTCCTGAATCTCGACATCGAGTACTGGGGCTGCGTCCTGGACGACGAGTCGGTGGCGAAGTCGGTGATGCGCCAGGAGCCGTTCCTCTCCACCTATCCGTACTCGCCCGCCGCGTCGTGCATCTACTCGCTGGCGCGCCGCATCCTGGGGCAGGAGCCGAAGCCGGCCCCCCCGAACGCCGCTCCCACCAACACCGTCTCACGCGACGAAGTGCCGGAGAGGGTCTAGGTGCGCCGCTTCCTCCTCCGCCTCACGATCGCGTCGTCCGCGACGGCTGCCGCGATCGTCTCCGTCCTCGGTGTCATGAATCGGGCCCCGTGGCCCCTCGTGCTGACCCGCGCCTCCATCGCGTTCCTCATCGTCGCGACGGTCGGGTTCTTCGCGAGCCTCATCCTCATGCGGACCGCGTTGCGCCGTCACTACGACCAGACCCATCAAGGGTCCGGGCTCGACGGCGCGCGGGCCGAGCGCTGGCGCGGGAGAGATCGACCATGGCATCGATGTCCGTCTTGCAGATGCTCCAGCACCGCACGCCGCGCTCGAAGAACCGCCGCGAACGGCAGAAGGAGCAGGCGCTCAGCCAGTACGCGCCGCTCGTGAAGTACGTCGTGGACCGCCTGGCGCTCCACCTTCCGAAGTCGGTGGAGCGGGACGACCTCGTCTCCGCCGCCATCATCGGACTCTTCGACGCGCTGGAGAAATACGACAAGTCGAAGGGGACCAAGTTCGAGACCTACGCCATCTGGCGGATCCGCGGCGCCATCCTGGACGAACTCCGCTCGCTCGACTGGGCCTCGCGCTCCATCCGCCGGAAGGCGCGGGGCGTGGAGGAGGCGGCGCGCGACCTGGGGCAGAAGCTGGGGCGCGCGGCGACCGAGATCGAAGTGGCCGAGGCGCTGAACCTGAGCCCGGCGGAACTCTCGAAGCTGATGGACGAGGTGCACGGCACGTCGCTCCTCTCGCTCTCCAAGTCGGTCTCCGGCGAGGACGATCAGGACGTCATCCAGCTGGAAGACATCGTGAACGATCCGAACTGCAAGGACGCGCTCGAGGTGATCGAGAACGACGAGTCGCGCGAGGTTCTGCTGGAGACGATCGACGGCCTTCCCGATCAGCAGCGCCTGGTGGTGTCGCTCTACTACTACGAGGAGATGACGCTGAAGGAGATCGGCGAAGCGCTCCACATTTCCGAGTCCCGGGTGTCGCAGATCCACACGCGCGCCGTGAAGACCCTCCGCACGCGCCTGGCGCGGATCTCCTAGGCGCCGACGTGGACCGCACCGCCCTGCGCCGCATGACCGAAGCGACGACCGCGCTTCCGACGCTCCCGCTCGTCGCCTGCCGGCTCCTGGAGGCGGTCGCGCGCATGGACGCGGAGACCACCGAAGAGGTGGCTCGCATCCTGGCGCTCGATCCGGGTTTGACGGCGCGGACGCTCCGGCTGGCGAATTCCGACTGCTACGGCTTTCCGCGGAAGGTCGGCTCGGTGGAGCTGGCCGTGCTGGTGCTGGGCCCCGCCACGATCCGCGATCTGGTCCTGACCGCGTCGGTCGTGCAGACGCTCGGTCCCGGAGACCGCGCGCTCACCGATCTCTGGAATCACTCGATGGCGTGCGGCGTGGCCGCGCGGGCGCTCGGCGAGCGGGTGCGGTACCGGCTCCTCGGCGAGGCGTACGCGGCGGGGCTGTTGCACGACGTCGGGGCCGTGCTTCTCCATCAGCAGCATCCGGGGCGATTCGATGCGGCACTTGCGCTCGCGTCCGCCCAGGGGCAGGCGATGGAGGAGGCAGAACGGGGCCTGTACGGCTCCGACCATTCGGAAGTGGGTGGCTGGCTGGCCGAGCGCTGGGGGCTCCCCGCGGAGATCGTGGAGGCAATTGCCTGCCACCATCGGCCGTGGGAAGCGGTCCGGGCTCCGGAGCTGACCGCCCTCGTGCACATCGCCGACTCCCTCGCGGACGGCGCGGGATACGCCTGGGCGCCCCGCGTGGCGTCGGGCGCCGCGACCGCGTCCGCCTGGGAGGCGATCGAACCCGACGCCAGCCGCCGCGCGGCGCTCCTGGACGGGTTGAACGATGTCGTCGTCCGCGAGACCGAGCGAGAGCGCGAGCTCTTCGCCGAGTTCCGCGGCACTCAGGAGGAAGGGTCATGGCCGTCGCCGCAACGAATCTGAATCAGTCGCGTCCTGTCGAGATCCGCGTCCGTTTCGAGCCGGGCCTCGGCATGGCGCTCTACGCCGCGATCCGGTCCGGCGAAGTTGGTCCCGTCACGGTGGCCCGCACGCTCGGTCGCGGCCGCGCTCTCCTTCGCTATCGTGGCTTCACGCTGATGGCGCAGGGCGTGCCCGACTGGAAAGAAGGGGAGACGTTCCCCGTGGTGGTCAAGGAAGTCGGTCCGCCGCTCGTCCTCGCCTCCGCCGACGCGGACGCGAAGGGCGCGCGCCGGGTCACGACCGTGGACAGCGCCGTGGTTCCGAGCGGCGCCCATTCGTCCGAATCCGGCGCCGGCCGGTAACGCAGAGGCCAGGGAGGGCTACCATGAAGCAGCGAAACGGCGCGGGTTCGAAGCGTCTCGTCGAGGCGACCGAGCGGTTCATCAAGTCCGAGCAGAAGCTCCTGGAAGTGCTGGGGAGCCGCCGCATCTTGAAGAAGGCGGAGTGCGAGCACTTCGCGAAGGATTTGTCGCTATCGGCCGCCAAGAAGCGCTCGTCGGACGTGTTCGGGAGCGCGATTTCGATCAACCGGAAGGTGATGGCGGTGCTGGAGAAGGGGAAGGCGGGGGCCAAGTCGCGCACCGTCTCCGACTCCGACGTGCTTCAAGAATTGCAGCAGATCATCGAGAAGGCGGTCACGGCCGAGGTGGCGTTCACCGAGTCGCTGAAGCAGATCGGGACCGCCATCTCCTACGAGAACGCGACACTCTTCCTCATGAACCGCGATTCCGGACAGCTGGAGCCGTCGGCCGTGGTCGGGGAGCACGTCGACATGGTCCAGCACGTCCGCTTCGAGCGCGGGAACGGCTTCTCGGCGTGGGTGGCGCAGCAGCGGAAGCCGGTCGTGCTGAACGATCTCCATCGCGAGGGAGGGTGCGAGGCGCCGACCATGCGCTCGTTCCTCTCGGTGCCGCTGATCGTGCAGAACGAAGTCTTCGGCGTGATCAACCTGAGTCACTCCCGCGCCAGCGCCTTCGACGAGGAGAGCGCGAAGCGGGTGGCGCTCTTCGCCCTGCCGATCGCGTCGGTCGCCATGCGGACGCTGATGGTCCGCGAGTGCGAGCGCCTGGGGACGACCGATGCCTTGACGTCGCTCTACAATCGCCGCCACTTCGACCAGTCGCTGGAGGACGAGGTGGACCGCGCGCGCCGGTACGGCCACAAGCTCTCCATGGTGGTGATGAAGGCGTCGGTGGCCGCGTCGGCCGCGACGCAGGTCGTCAGCGAGATGGGGAAGGCGCTGAAGCAGGCGTCCCGCGGAACCGACTGCGTGGCGCGCTACTCGGGCGACGAGTTCCGCATCCTCCTGCCGCACACCGGGGCCGGCGAGGCCCAGATCGCGGCGGAGCGGCTC
Organism: Candidatus Eiseniibacteriota bacterium; assembly: GCA_031421415.1. Lineage (GTDB taxonomy): Bacteria > Eisenbacteria > RBG-16-71-46 > SZUA-252 > SZUA-252 > SZUA-252. The sequence continues at coordinate 2,074 of JANOOP010000253.1, read as the reverse complement.
CGGAACGCAGTGGAGCGCCATGCCACCTCGCGCCGTCGCGGGGTGACGGTAAACGTCGGCGTGGCCACCTTCCCGCAGCACGATACGGACGACTCCGCCACGCTGGGCACGCGGGCGGAGATGGCGCTGCTGCGGGCGAAGGAGGCCCCGGCGGCGCGTACGGGAACGGACCCGGGCTCGCTGACCGAGCCGGCGGTCCACTGAGCGGCTGAGAACTGGGAAACCGGAGAGACACGGAGCCAACCGACGTGCCGACCGAACTAAAGAAGGAATCCATGACGCCTCCTCAGGCGCAGCCCGCGCCGCGCGCGAAGATCCTGGTGGTGGACGACGAGGATCAGGTCGTCCAGATTTTCCAGGACCTTCTGACGCAGCAAGGGTACGAGGTCGTGTCATGCGGGAACGGCGACGAAGCCATTGCGAAGGTGACGACCGAGCAGTTCGATCTCGTCCTGACCGACATCAATCTTCCGGGGACGGACGGGCTGGAGGTAGTCCGCGCGGCCAAGGCGGCCGACAAGGACACCTGCGTCATCCTGATCACCGGCTACGCCTCCACGACGACCGCCATCGACGCGCTCCGCCAGGGAGCCTACGACTACATCACGAAGCCGTTCGACCTCTGGGAGACGGCCAAGGCGATCGAGCGCGGCCTGGAGAGCCGCATGCTGGCGCGCGAGAACCGCCGGCTGATTCACGAGCTGGGCCTGGCGAACGCCGGACTTCAGCAGCACGAGGTCATCCTGCGCCGGAAGGTCGAGCAGGCGACGCACACGATGGCGGCGCTCCTGGAAGCGGGGAAGGCGATCAGCCAGAGCCTGAGCCTCCAGAGCACCTGTGCCGTGGTGGTGGCGCAGGCGGCGCGTCTGGCCGGGGCGAAGTCGTGCATCGTGTTTCTCCTGGATGCCGCGTCCGACGAGTTCGTGGCGGAGTCGATGATGGGGGTCGACCCCGAACTGAAAGATAGGCTCCGCTTCCAGATGGGAATCGGCTATCACGGGCAGGCCGTCCACTCGTGCGAGCCGAAGATGACGGAGAATCTATTGGAGCAGGTGGGAACCGAGGACGTGCTCTCCCTGCTGAACGCCGAGAACGCGCTGATCGTCCCGCTCATGTCGACCGAGGGGGCCATCGGCGCGATCACGGTGCTCAACCATGACGGCGGGTTCACGGCCGAGGAACAAGACGTCCTGTCGATGCTGGCCAGCCAGGCGGCCATCGCCATCGCGAACGCCAAGCTCTACGAACAGACGAAGGAGCTGGACCGCCTGAAGTCGGAGTTCGTGGCGGTCGTGTCGCACGAGGTGCGGACACCCCTCACGTCGATCAAGGGCTCGCTGGAATTGTTGAGCGACGACCGTTTTCATAAGATGCCCGACCCCCAGAAGGAGCTGCTCGGGATCTGCCAGGCGAACACGGAGCGGCTGATCACGCTCATCAACGACATTCTCGATTTCTCGAAGTTGGAGGCCTCGAAGCTCCCGATGACCATGGAAGTCGTGGAGCTTCGCTATGCGCTGAGCGAGGCGGTGGAGAACATTCGGAGCCTCGCCGGCATGAGGAAGGTCGAGATCGAGCTTCGGGTGGACGACTCGACCGGCTCCGTGGAGGCCGACGCCATGCGGATCGGGCAGGTGATCACGAACCTCGTGGGGAACGCGATCAAGTTCTCGCCCGAGGGGGGCCGCGTGGAGATTTTCGCGAGCGGCGACGAGAGTCTGGTGACCGTGTCGGTGAAGGACTACGGACGCGGCATCGCCCCGCGCGATCAGAGTCGGTTGTTCCAGCGCTTCGCCCAGCTGGACAGCTCTACGACCCGGAAGGCGGGGGGCACGGGCCTGGGGCTCGTCATCTCCAAGGGGATCGTGGAACAGCACGGCGGGAAGATCTGGGTGGAGTCGGCCCAGGAGCAGGGGTCGACGTTCTCGTTTTCGTTGCCGCGGGGGCGGGTTCAGGAGTCGTAGGTGCGGCCCGGGGAAGGGTGCTCGCTTCCCCCGCAGGTCCAGTACACCCGCAATCCAAATAGTCGCCCTATCTGTGACTTTCTGGCCTGCCGCTTTCCTTCATCTCGAAG
>JANOOP010000252.1:0-3753 GCA_031421415.1 Candidatus Eiseniibacteriota bacterium | reverse complement strand
CATGGCGCCGCCATTCCGGGGCTACCGCTGACCGACACCATCAAGGAGCTGATCCCCGGCGACGACCGCATCGGGCGCTCCGTCCCGCGCGAACAGCTGGTGGGCGCTCAAACCCCGCAAATCTTCTCTAGTGATATACTTCAGAGGGCTCACGCGCACGCGCGCGAGGCCCGCGCCGCGGCCACCGATGAGGCTGGTTTGGCCGAGGCGATCGGTATTCCGGTGGTGGTCGTCCCCGGGGACGAGCGGAACCGGAAACTGACCGTTCCCCGCGACCTGATCATCCTGAACGCGCTGCTCCGGGCCGGAGCGGCCGGAGAGAACCACTGAACGGCACCGAATTCAGAACCGGCACCGGCTACGACATCCACCGTCTGGAGCGCGGCCTTCCGCTGACGCTCGGCGGCGTGTCGATTGCCTCCGACTTCGGCCTTCGCGCGCACTCGGACGGCGACGTCCTGGCGCACGCGATCGGGGATGCGGTCCTTGGCGCGCTGGCCCTGGGCGACCTGGGGAAGCACTTCCCCGACAGCGATCCCGAATGGGGCGGCGTGTCGAGCATGTTCATGCTCGAAACCATCCGCGGACTTGCGGCGGCCGCGGGGGCCCGTATCGTGAACGTCGATGCCACGGTCATCGCGGAGGCCCCGAGAATCGCCCCGCACGTCGAGGCCATGCAGGCGAACCTCGCGCATGCCCTCGGCATCGAACCGGGACGCGTCTCCGTGAAAGCGACGACCAACGAGAAACTGGGCGCAGTCGGCCGCGGCGAAGGGATCGCCGCCATGGCCGTCGCGCTCGTGGAAGTGCCGCGCTAGGGGCTGGACGCACCGGCCCCAGGCTAGGAGGAACGCCGATGAAGATCGTGGTCGTGATGGGCGGCAACACCACGGAACGGGACGTCTCGCTCCGGACCGGAGCGGGGGTCGTCCGCGCGCTTCAGGCGCTGGGGCACGAGGTCGTCTCCGTCGACACGAAGGACGGCGGCGTCGAGTTCTACCTGCGCGCCATCCCCGACGACACCGATCTCGTCTTCATCGCCCTCCATGGCGGCGACGGCGAAAACGGGACGCTTCAGGCGTTCCTGGACATGGCCAGAATCCCCTACACCGGCTCCGGGATGCTCGCCTCGGCCGTCGCCATGGACAAGGCGATGTCGAAGCGGATCTTCGCGCAGGAAGGGATTGCCACGCCGGCGTGGGGCGAGTGGTGGGCGCCGGAGGACTCCACCACGAAATGGCGCCCCGGCCTCAACGACGCCGACCTGAAGCACCTGAGCGGCTATCCGATCATCGTGAAGCCGAACGATCAAGGCTCCACCTTCGGTGTGACACGCGTGAACGGCCCGGAGGAGATCTCCGCCGCGGCGGAGACGGCGCGCCGCTACGGCCGCCTCATCCTGGTGGAGCGCTTCATCGAGGGGCGTGAGGTGACGGTCACGGTGCTGAACGGCCGCGCGCTTCCGGTCGTCGAGATCATCCCCGAGGGCGGCTTCTACGACTACGAGCACAAGTACACGGCGGGCGCGAGCCGCTACGAATGCCCCGCCGCGCTGCCGCAAGAACTGAGCGAGAAACTCCTGGCCCTGGGGCTCAAGGCCTACCGCTCGCTCCGTTGCCAGGGAGTCGCGCGCGTCGATTTCCGCGTGGCCACGGACGGCTCGCCCTACTGCCTGGAGGTGAACACCGTTCCCGGCATGACCGAGACGAGCCTCGTCCCCAAGGCGGCGGCGGCGGTCGGAATGAGCTACGAGGAACTGGTCCGGGATATCGTCGACGCCTCTCCCGCGCGCCACGCGCGCGCCACGAGGTAGGGGGCCGGCATGCTTCCCGCCCGCGCGGCCGAGGTCGGCGCCGCCGACGTCATCGTGCTCTCCATTCGCCTCGGCGTCATCGTGTTGGGGACGTTCCTCGTCCTCCGCGTCGCCGGCGCTCTCGTGTCGCGGCTGGAGCAGACGATCCGCGAGCGCTCCGTCGGCGAGGAGGCGGCCCGCGACAAACGCGCCCGCACGATCGGCGGCGTCCTTCGTGGCGGCGCCCGGTCGCTCGTCTTCGTCGTGGCGGCGCTCATGGCGGTTCGCGAACTGGGACTCGACATCACACCCGCGCTCGCCGCGGCCGGCGGTTTCGGCGTGGCGGCCGGCCTCGGCGCGCAGTCGCTGGTGCGGGACTGGATCTCCGGCTTCTTCATCATTCACGACGACCAGTACGGCGTGGGCGACACGGTGCGCGTCGCGGGCGTCGCGGGGACCATCGAGCAGTTGACGCTTCGCCACACGGAACTTCGCGACGGCGACGGTTCGCTCCACTTCATTCCGAACGGAGAGATCAAGATCGTCACCAATCTCACCAAGTCGTGGGCGGCGCCGCTCATCCGCATCCCGGTCAGCACCGACGAGGATCCGGAGCGCGTGCTGCGCGTCCTGAACGAGATGGTGAGCGCCTTCCGGGCCGACGCGGCCACGGCCGCGCTCCTGGTGGACGGGCCGACGGTGCTCGGGATCGACGACGTCTCCGCCGGTCAATACACGGTGCTGATCCAGGCGCGGACGCGCCCCGAGAACCGCCATCCGGCCACCCGCGCCCTCAGGCTCGCGGCCATTCGCCGGCTCCGTGCGGAGGGAATCGCCCTCCACAGCGCGCAGGCGGGAGAGACCGCGTGAGTCTTCGCGTCTACGACACGCGCCGCCGTGCGAAACTTCCCTTCGAGAAGAAGCCGGGCGAACACGTCGGAATCTACACCTGCGGCATGACGGTGCAGGATAAGCCGCACGTCGGACACATGCGTTCCTCCATCTCGGGCGACGTCATTCGCCGCTGGCTGGAGTGGCGCGGCTACCCGGTGACGTACGTCTACAACTTCTCCGACATCGACGACAAGATCATCGCCAAGGCGAACGCCGAGGGCGTGGCCTACGAGAGCGTCTCGCGACGGAACGAGCAGGCCTACCTCGAGTACGCGCTCCGGCTCCAGATCAAGCCCGCCACGCACTACCCGCGCGCGACCGAGCACATCGCCGAGATCCAGGCGCTGATCCAGAAACTGATCGACCGCGGGCACGCCTATGCCTCGGCTGGCGACGTCTACTTCGACGTGCGCTCGTACGCTCCGTATGGGCAACTCTCGGGACACAACGTGGACGATCTCCGCTCCGGCTCGCGCATCGAGATTGGCGAGTCGAAGAGGGACCCGCTCGACTTCACTCTCTGGAAGGGCGCAAAGCCGGGCGAGCCGTCGTGGGAGAGCCCCTGGGGACCGGGGCGCCCCGGCTGGCACATCGAGTGCAGCGCGATGGCGATGAAATATCTCGGCGAAACGCTCGACTTCCACGGCGGCGGCCAGGACCTCATCTTCCCGCATCACGAGAACGAGAAGGCGCAATCGGAGGCGGCGAACGAAAAGCCATTCGTCGATTTTTGGGTCGAGAACGGGATGGTGAATCTCGGCGGAGAGAAGATGTCGAAGTCGACGAAGCACTTCTTCCTGATCGAGGACGTCCTGCGCGAATTCGAGCCCGACGTGGTGCGCTTCTATCTGCAGTCGACGCACTACCGGAGTCCGATCGAGTGGAACGAAGATCGGCTCCGCGAGGCGGGCACCGCCTACGCGCGGCTCCGCGACGCCATGTCGAAGTCCGCGCGCTTCGATGACGATTCCGCGGCCGCCGGGGGCGACGCGACGCGTTCCTCGCTCCACGCCGAGGCAGCCGTGCTCGCCGTGAAGTTCGAAGAGGCGATGGACGATGATTTCAAC
>JANOOP010000251.1:0-4707 GCA_031421415.1 Candidatus Eiseniibacteriota bacterium | reverse complement strand
GCCGTCTCGGCTGCTCGGACTGCTACGCCACCTTTCGGTCGCAGCTGAGGCCGCTTCAGCGGCGCATCCACGGCAGTACGAAGCACGTCGGCAAGGCGCCCGCGCGAGATTCGAAGCGGGTGGCGCTTCGCCGCGAAGTGCAGCAGCTCCACGAGGATCTGCAGCACGCCATCGAGCGCGAGGAATTCGAAAACGCCGCCGCGATTCGCGACCGCATCCGGGCCATGGAAGCGCAGAACGCCGGCCCCGCTCCGGGAGGCGTGTCGTGAAACTGACCGATCAGGCGAGAAATCTCGGTCGCTGGCTCGACGGGACGGGGCCCGCCTCCGACGTCGTGCTCAGCACCCGGGTCCGCCTGGCCCGGAATCTGAAGGAAGTGCCGTTCACGCACCGCGCGCGCGAGGAGCAGCTCGCGATGGTCTATTCCAGCGTTCTCTCGGCCGTGCGGAAGACGCCGGTCCTGGCCACGTCGTCGGCGCTCCCGATGCGCGACCTCTCTCCGATCGACCGCCAGTTCCTGGTAGAGAGGCACTTGATTTCCAATGACCTCGCCGACAACGGGCGCCTGCGGGGGCTTCTCCTCCTTCCGGACGAGACGGTGTCGGTGATGGTGAACGAAGAGGACCATCTCCGGCTCCAAGCGCTGGCCTCCGGATTCCAGCTTCGCACGGCCTGGGAAGCGGTGAATGCCATCGATGATGAATTGGGGCAGGACCTCGACTATGCTTTCAGCGACGAGCTCGGCTATCTCACGGCGTGCCCCACGAACGCGGGGACGGGGATGCGGGCTTCGGTCCTGATTCACCTGCCATCGCTGGTGCTCACGCGCCAGATCGGGCGGGTGCTCCAGGGAATCACGCAAGTCGGCCTCGCCGTCCGCGGTTTCTACGGCGAGGGGTCGCAGATCATGGGGAATTTCTTCCAGATCTCGAACCAGACGACCTTGGGGCAGAGCGAGCGCGAAACGATCGAGAGTCTCGACCGCGTGACGCGGCAGATCATCGACTACGAGCAGCGGGCGCGCGAGGAGCTCTTGAAGGACGCGCGCGTCCAGATCGAAGACAAGGTCTGGAGGGCGTACGGCACGCTCCGCCACAGCCGGGTGATCTCCTCGCAGGAGGTGATCAACCTGGTTTCCGCCGTTCGGTTCGGGCTCTCCCTGCAGATCGAGGGATTGGCCGACGTGAAGACGCTGAACGAGCTGTTGATTCGGACTCAGCCGGCCCACATGCAGCTCTGGGCCGGACGCGAATTGGAGCAGCGCGAGCGAAACGTCCTCCGCGCGGAGTACGTTCGCCGGCTGCTCGGCGAAGACATCAGCGACGCCGCCCGTTCGAATTAGCGGGCGCCCCAGGAGGGATTGCGATGCACGACAAGTTTACCGAGCGGGTGCGCAAGGTGATGTACCTCGCGCGGGAAGAAGCCGCCCGGCTGCAGCACGACTACATCGGCACGGAACACCTCCTTCTCGGCGTGATTCGCGAGGGGGAGGGGATCGCGGCCACGGTGCTGAACAACCTGGGGCTCGATCTCGACGCCATCCGCCAAGCCGTGGAGAGCATGGTCGCCTCCACGGGCGGCACGCTCACGATCGGGGAGATCCCGTTCACGCCCCGCGCGAAGCGGGTGCTGGAACTCTCGGTGGACGAGGCGCGCCAGCTTGGCCACAACTACGTCGGAACCGAGCATCTCCTCCTCGGGTTGATCCGGGAGGGAGAAGGCGTCGCGGCGCGCGTCCTGCTGGAACTCGGCGTGGACCGGAAGAAGGTGCGCGAGGAAACGCTGAAGCTCCTGGGAGGGACCCCATCCGTGTCGCAGCCTGAGCGGGAAGGGAAGATCGAGACGCCGGCCCTGAATCAGTTCGGCCGGGATCTAACCGCGCTCGCGCGGGAGAACAAGCTCGATCCCATCATCGGACGCGAACCCGAGATCGAGCGCGTGATCCAGGTGCTGTCGCGCCGGAAGAAGAACAACCCGATCCTCATCGGGGAGCCGGGCGTGGGCAAGACCGCCATCGCCGAGGGGCTGGCCTCGCGGATCGTCGAGAACCGGGTTCCGGAGACCCTCAAGGACAAGCGGATCGTGACGCTCGATCTCGCCGCCGTCGTGGCGGGGACGAAGTACCGCGGGCAGTTCGAGGAGCGGCTGAAGGCCGTCATGAACGAGATCCGCGAGTCGAAGGACACGATCATCTTCATCGACGAGCTCCACACGATCGTCGGCGCGGGCGGCGCGGAAGGCGCCATCGACGCCTCGAACATGCTGAAGCCGGCACTGGCGCGCGGCGAACTGCAGTGCATCGGCGCCACGACGCTCGACGAGTTCCGGAAGTACATCGAAAAGGACGGCGCCCTGGAACGGCGCTTCCAGCCGATCATGGTCGACCCGCCCTCGGTGGACCAGACCATCGAGATCATCAAGGGACTCCGCGACAAGTACGAGGCGCATCACGGCGCCAAGTACACCGACGACGCCATCGTCGCGGCGGCACGCTTGGCCGACCGCTACATCAACGACCGCTTCCTGCCGGACAAGGCGATCGACGTGATCGACGAGGCCGGCGCCTGCGCCCGCCTCTCCGTGTCGGCCATTCCCACCGAGGTCCGGGACCTCGAGAAGAACGTGGAGGAGGTCGCGAAGGAGAAGGAAGCCGCCATTCAGCAGCAGGAATTCGAGAAGGCGGCCCGCCTCCGCGACAAGGAGAAGGAACTCCGCGCGAAACTGCGCGAGCACAAGAAGTCGTGGAACGAGGTGAAGCACGACACGCAGATCACCGTGGACGTGGAGTTGATCTCGTCGGTGATCTCCCGCATGACCGGTATCCCGATCAATCGCATCGAGGAGAAGGAGTCGGCGAAACTCCTCCGGATGGAAGAGGAGCTGAAGAAGTGGGTCGTCGGTCAGGACGAGGCGGTGGCGGCGGTTTCGCGCGCCATCCGACGGAACCGGGCCGGGCTGCGCGATCCGCGCCGTCCCATCGGTTCGTTCATCTTCCTCGGACCGACGGGCGTCGGAAAGACGGAACTGGCGCGGGTGTTGGCGCGGTTCCTCTTCGACGATCCCGAGGCGCTGATCCGGATCGACATGTCGGAGTACATGGAGAAGTTCTCGGTGTCGCGACTCATCGGCGCGCCCCCGGGCTACGTGGGGCACGAGGAAGGGGGCCAGCTGACCGAGAAGGTCCGGCGGAAGCCCTACTCGGTGGTCCTTCTCGACGAGATCGAGAAGGCGCACCCGGACGTCTTCAACATCCTGCTCCAAGTTCTGGACGACGGGCAGCTGACCGACAGCCTCCGGCGGAAGGTGGACTTCAAGAACACCGTGCTGATCATGACGTCGAACATCGGCGCGCGGCTGATCAAGGGGTCGCGCAGCCTCGGCTTCTCCGAGCGCACCGAGGCGTCGTCGTACGACACGATGCGCCAGACGATTCTCGACGAGCTGAAGCGCGCGTTCAATCCGGAGTTCCTGAACCGGGTGGACGAGTCGATCGTCTTCCATTCGCTCTCGCGAGTCGAGATGGTCTCCATCACGCGGATTCTCCTGAACCAGGTCGTGGACCGACTGAGCCTTACCGGCGTGAAGCTCACGTTCCACGATCCGGTCATCGAGTTCCTGATCGAGAAGGGCTTCGACGCCTCGTTTGGCGCGCGGCCGCTCAAGCGCGCCATCCAGAAACTCATCGAGGACCCCCTCTCGGAGCATGTTCTGCGCGGGCAGCTCAAGGAAGGCAGCGACGTGCTCGTCCAGCGGCAGGGCGACGAGCTCGCGTTCACCTCGTGACGGTTCCCTCGACGAACGTTCGTTCCGACGTCGCGTTCCACCGGGTCTCGGCGCGAGGCGCCGGGGCCCGCGTGGCCGCGCTCCTTTTTTTGCTCTTCGGTGGCTCGATCGAACCAGCCCGCGCGCAGGAGGCCGCTCCCGCCGCGGCGCTGGGTGATTCCGCCATCGTTCTTCCCGGCGGCTTCGCTCCGAAGCCCTCCGCTCCGGAGCCCACCGTTCCGGAGCCCTCCGCTCCAGGCAGCGGCGCCATCTCCTCGATCCGCGCGGCCGGGTTCGCGAACGTCGACTCGCTCGTGATCGTCCGGACGTTCGGCCTAAAGGTCGGCGACCGCTACGAGCCGAGTGCTCTGTCCGACGGCGTGAGGCGTCTCTACGCCACGGGGCTCTTCACCGACGTCGACGTCGCGGACGAGAGCGTGGCGGGAGGCGTCGCGCTGATGATCCGGGTCCGGGAACGTCAGCGAATCCAGGGCGTCGTCTTCGTCGGGAACCGGAAACTGGACGAAGCGGCCTTGAAGCTGAAGATCACGGTGGCCGACGGACAGCTCCTCGACGCCAGCGTGCTCGAGTTGGACGCCCGGAAGATCGCCGACGCTTACGCCGACGAGGGGTATGCCCGCGCGCGCGTGACGGCCAAAACGAACGCGACCGCCCCCGGGGTCGTGGGGGTCAAGTTCGAGATCGTCGAGGGGTCGAAGCAGAAGGTGCGAGGGATCGAGATCCACGGGACCACGACGGCTTCGCCTAGCGAGCTCGCCGGGGCCATGAAGAGCCAGATGCCCGGTTTTCTGAAGTCGGGAACCTACAAGCCATCGAAGCTCGAGGAGGACATGACGGCCCTCCGCCTCCACATGCGGAGCCGCGGCTATCGCGACGCGGAAGTCGATTCCATCCGTCCTGCGGACACGGCTGACGGCCATGGGG
>JANOOP010000250.1:0-2571 GCA_031421415.1 Candidatus Eiseniibacteriota bacterium | reverse complement strand
GAGCCGGGTTTTTCCGCCCCTCGTGGTGGAAATGGTGGGGGTCGGCGAGGAGACCGGCGCCCTCGACAGGCTGCTGGCCCGGGGCGCCACATATCTAGACAGGGACGTCGATTACGCGCTCAAGAACCTCTCCTCCGCTCTGGAGCCGATCCTCCTCGTCGTGATGGCGATTGGGATCCTCTTCACGGCCCTGGCCGTCTTCTTGCCTCTCTGGAACCTCATGGGCGCTTTCCGGCACTAGGGGCGGCTCCAGGGGGCGCTAAAGATCGGGTTCGAATCAGCCGATTCTTCCCCTCGTAGCCATCCACACAGCCCTAGGGGGGGCTGGGCACTCAGGTCCGTCGATCAGGGAGGTTTTCATCATGGTTCGGAAGCATTCGGAATCGGGCTTCACGCTCATCGAGTTGGTGATCGTGATCGTGATCCTCGGCATCCTCGCCGCGGTCGCGATCCCGAAGTACGAGGATATGCGGGAGCAGGCCCGCGTCGCCACGCTGAAGGGCCAGCTCGGCGGCATTCGTTCGGCGATCGCGATCCAGTACGCGCGCAATGCCCTGAACGGCAACGCCACCTTCCCGACGCTCGACGGCACGATCTTCGCCGACGGCCGCGTCCCGAAGGAACCGGTGAACAACTCGCAGGCCGTGAAGACCACGCCCGGCATCGATAACGCCGGCGGCTGGCAGTACAACTCCACGACGGGTGTCGCCAAGGCGAATCTGAACGCCTACTCGTCGTACTGAGTCGAAGCGTCATTCGATGTGCCGCCTCACGGCGGACCTGAGCGGCGGCGAGGTGGGGAGGGAACCCTGCCTCGCTCCACCATTTTCAGGGAGTTCGGTCGAACGGGGGAATGAGCATGCGCCGGACCATGGCGGCTGAAGCCCTCCTCGCGGCGGCGGCCGCGGGAGCGCTCTACGCGCGCACGCTGGCGCCCGGCGTCGGCGCGGGCGATCGGGGCGAGCTTCTGCTCGCGGCCGAAACGCTCGGCGTGCCGCATCCGCCCGGCTATCCCCTCTGGACCCTCCTCGCGCACCTCGCGGGCAATATCCCGGTCGGCTCGCTCGCCTGGCGCGTGAATGCCCTCTCGGCGCTCCTCGTGGCGATCGCCGCGGGCCTCCTCTATTTCACCGCGCGCCGTTTCGGCGCCGGACGATTCGGCTCCGCCGTGGCGGCGGCGCTCTTCACGATCTCGATTCCGGTCTGGCGCGTCGCCGTGGAAGCCGAGGTCTACGGACTGGCGGCGGTCGCGTTCCTCGGGCTCGTCCTGGCCGCCCGGAACGCGCGCGCGGCCCGAAGCGCGGGAACGCGGGCCGACGCCCTCTTCTTCTTCACGGTGGGAATCGCCTTCCTCGCGCATCAGACGCTGGCCGCGCCGGCGATCGTGCTCGCGGCCTGGGTGCTCCGCCGCCGCTTTGCCTGGACGCGCCTCGCGCGCGGTGCGGTGTGGCTCGCGGCGGGGCTCACGCCCGCGCTGATCGTCCCGTGGCGCGTGGCGCAGGGCGCCGCGCTGCTCTGGAAGGAACGCACTCCGGTCGAGGCGTTCGGAGACGTCTTCACGCGGCAGGCCTACGGCGCCGTGGCTCAGAACCCGTGGCGGATCGACCTCTTCCTCGGAGATCTCGCCGGCATGGCGGCCCTGATCGCTCGGGGCGCCGGCCTTTTGGCCCTGGCGTTGGTCGCGGTCGCGCTCGTGGCAGCGGGACGCCGTCAGGGGGGGCGGACCCTCCGGCTTCTCGGGGCGCCGGCACTGGCGGCCCTCTCCATCCCGGTCGCGCTGGCTGCGTTTCTCGTCTTCACGCCCGATGCCGAGCATCTGGCGCAGGTCGAGCCGTTCCTCGTCCCGCTCGCGGCCATCGTGGCGCTCGTCGCGGGCGCCGGCGCCGCGTGGTGCGTGCGGCGAGCGCCGCGCCCGCGAATGGCGTTCGCGGCCATCGCGATCGCCGTGATCCTGACCGGCATGCATCACTTCGCGGCCTGCGACCGAAGCGGCTTCGATCTTCCCGAGCGGTACGGACGAGACTTCCTCGCCGCCGTGCCGCGGGGGGCGACGCTGGTGGTCGACGGGGACAACGAGACGTTTCTCGCGGCCTACCTGATTCGCCACAAGGGGCTTCGCCCCGATCTCACGCTGATCCACCGCCGCGGCTGCGTCTTCGGCGACGCGAACGGGCTTTCGACCCTGCCGCGCGCCGGCTGGTCCGCCCGCGCGCGCGCCGCCGATCTGGAGCGGATCGCCGACCCGAGCCGCGCCGTCTACTTCGCCGCCGCGCCCGCCGATCTCGAGATGGCTGGCGTGCGCTTCCGAGCTTCCGGGCTCGTCGCGCTCGCGCTTCCGCCGGGAACCGTCCCGGAATCCTCGGATGCCTGGACGCCGCCGGCGACGTGGCCGCGAAGCGCCGATCTCCTGGGCGGACATCCCGAGCGCTACGACTTCGTGACGCGAAAGCTCGCCATCTCCTACTCCGACGCCGCGGCGCGAACAGTTCTATCGGAGAGCACACGGCATACCGCCCGTCACGTCGTAGAGTACGGCGGCGGGGCCGGCTAGGCCGGCAACCCACAGCAGTG
>JANOOP010000249.1:0-21871 GCA_031421415.1 Candidatus Eiseniibacteriota bacterium | reverse complement strand
CGACCTCGAGTACGCCGCCGGACTCATCCAGCTCGATGCCGCGCTTCGGGCTCGGACGCCGGCCGGTGGCCCGGCGGCGGCGAAGGGGGAGCCCGCGACGCGGCTTCTCTCGCGCAATCCCGCGCGCGGCGAGGCCTCCATCTCCTACGGGAACGCGCGCGCCGGCCGCGTGCGCGTGGGCGTGTTCGACGTGCGCGGGGCTCTGGTGCGCACGCTCGTGGACCGCGATGCTCCAGCGGGCGAGCGTCGCGCCATCTGGGACGGTCGGGACGATTCCGGCGGCCAGGCGGCGACCGGCGTCTACTTCTTCCGCATTCAGACGGCCGAGGGAGTCGCCACGCGCAAGGTCACTTTCCTGCGCTAGGCTTCTTCGCGGTCCCCTTCGTCGCGGGGACCGGCTTGAAGGTTGGCGGCTTTTTCGCCGGCCTCGGTGCGGGAGGCGGCGGGATCGTCAGATCGCTCGCCACCCAGACGTCCTCGTTTCCCTTGTCGAAGAGCGTGTACCAGATTTCCTTGCCGTCGGCCGACCACGTCGGCTTGGAGCAGTTCCCCGTCGTCGTGATCTGAACCGGCGGCCTCTTTTTTTCCGCGTCCACCAGCCAGACGTCGTTCTTATTGTTGGCCCGCTTCGCGACGGCGATCCACTTTCCGTCGGGCGACCAGGTCGGCCAGACGTCCTCGTCCTTCTCCTCCGACGGCCGAAGTCCCGAGAGCTGGATCGGCTTCCCGCCGTCGACCGATACCTTGAAGACCCGGAACAACGAGAAGATGGCGCTCCGCGTCGACTGCATTCCCGACCCGATGTTCACGACCTTGGTGGTATCGACGTCCTTCGAGACGAAGGCGATCCACTTGCCGTCGGGGGACCAGGTGGGGTGCCCCGGGCTTCCGTTCATCTTGGTGATCTGCCGCGCCTCATGCTCGCTCGACTCGCCGTCGGGTCCCATCAGATAGAGGTTGTAGCCGTAGAGCGAGCCCGATTCGAGGCGGTTCGAGGGGAACACGATCAGCGATCCGTCGGGAGAATACGAGGCGAAGCGGCTGCTCCCCGCGGCGCGCGTCAGTTTCTTCGCTTCGCCTCCCTCGAGGGGAATCGAGTAGACGCTGTACTGGCGGCCGCGCGTCGAGATATAGAGGAGCGACTTGGAGTCGGGCGCCCACGTCGGGGTCATGGCGCGGGCCGAATCGGGCTCGTCGGTGACCCGTCGCGCCTCGCCGCCACCGATCGGCATGACCCAGATGTCGGTGAGGGTTCCGCCCTTCGCCATGGTGAGGGCGACCCACTTGCCGTCCGGCGACGGGGTCGGATCGCTCTCGCGGACGGTGTCGGCCAGGACCTGGCGGAACTGTGTGGCGCGCGCCGGCGTGGCCGGCAGGAAGAGCGCGGCTACGATAGCGAGCGCCGCAACTCTATGTAGCGCATGCGATAACGAGGGAAGTTCGGTGCGCGTGATGGATTTGGGTCGCGTGAGAATCATCGTTCTAGTAACCCCGGAATCGCCCCTTGGTTTCGGTCAGGGACGGGGCGTGAATCCCTCGCCGACCGTGATCACCTCGTAGGAAGCGACGCTCAGCGCGTGCTTTCGGATCTGACTCCACGGGCGATCGAGCACGTAACACTTGAGAAGCGCCAGCACCACCTGGTGAGAGACGACCGCGATGAGCCCCTTCCCCTCCTCGGGGTGGCGGGCCAGAATATCCTTCATCACTCCGACCGCGCGATCGTGGACCGACTGGAGCGGCTCGATGCCGGGCAGATCGGCCGAACTCGGGTCTTCCCGCCAGCGGTGGTAGCGCTCCGGATCGGGGAGATCGGCCTCCAGCATCCCTTCCCACTCGCCGTGATCAATCTCGTTCAGGCGCGCCTCGGTCGTGATGTTGAGGCTGTGCGGCCCCGCGACGTACGACGCCGTCTCCAGCGCGCGCGGCAGCTCGCTCGAGTAGATCGCCTGCAGCGGCACCTCCCACAGCAGCCGTGCCAGCCCCTTCGCCTGCTCGCGCCCCGCGTCGTTGATCGACGCGCCGGTCGAGCCCTGGAGCCGCTTCTCGCGGTTCCAGTCGGTCTCGCCGTGGCGAACGAAGACGATGTCGCGGCCTCGGGACATTCGGGGGTTAGAGGCGCCCTTCGCGCTCGAGGATCTCCGCGTTCAGGATCGCCGCGCCCGCGGCGCCGCGCACCACGTTGTGTCCCAGCGCGTCGAACTTCCAGTCGAGCACGCTGCAGGGGCGAAGCCGGCCCATCGTGATCCCCATTCCCCCCTCGCGATCGGCGTCGAGCCGCGGCTGCGGCCGGTCGTCTTCCTCCCGGTAGAGAATCGGCTGCTCCGGCGCGCTCGGAAGCGACAGCTTCGCGAGGGGACGGAAGGCGGCGATCGCGGCGAGGAGCGCCTTTCGCGTGGGACGGCGGCTGAACTTCACGCTCACCGCGATCAGGTGGCCGTCGAGGACGGCGACGCGATGGCAGGCAGCGCTCAGGGCGAATGCCGCCGGCTCGATCTCCTTCTTTCCCAACTGACCGAGAATCTTGTGCGTCTCGCTCTCCATCTTCCCTTCCTCGCCCGCGATGTAGGGGATGACGTTTCCAAGGATGTCGAGAGAGGGGACGCCCGGATAGCCGGCGCCGCTGGCGGCCTGAAAGGTCGTCACGATCACCTGCTCCACGCCGAAGGCGCGATGGAGCGGCGCCAGCGCCATCGCCAGAACGATGGTCGAGCAGTTGGGGTTCGTGACGATCCCGCCCTTCTTGTATGGCTGGCGATCGAGCAGTTCCAGGTGGTCGCGGTTCACCTCCGGAATCACGAGCGGGATCGACGCCCCCATCCGGTGATTCCGCGCGTTCGAGGAGACGAGGTGTCCCCGATTCGCGTAGTGCGACTCGACCTCGCCCGCCACCGACGCGTCGAGCGACGAGAAGAGGAGTCGCGAGCGGAGCGCGTCGCCCGGCCGCTTCACCTTGAGCTTGGCGACCGAGGCGGGAATGGAACTCGGAAGCTTCCAGCGGGAGCCGATCGCTTCCACGTACGGCTTTCCGGCGCTCTGGTCGGAGGCCATGAGCTCGGCCACCTCGAACCAGGGATGGTGCTCCAGGAGCTGGATGAGGCGCTGTCCGACGGTGCCGGTCGCCCCCAGGATGGCCACCGGCCGCCTGCGGGAAGTCGTTGCGGGAGCGCGCTTTCTTGTTACCATAGGCCCTCCATGATAGAGGTCTCCGCCATCCTGTCGCAATCCCTGATCCACGCGCGCTCCAGGTCGCACCGGGCGGCGGTGTGGGTGAAGGCCGCGCTCGCGTGGTTCGTGCTCTCGGGCGCCATGCTTGCCACGAGCGCCGCGCTTCCGGGCGGGGCGATCGCTTCCCCGATCTCCCAGATCGCGACCTATCCGGGGAGCAACGCCGATCGCGTCGCCCCCGAGGCCGAACTCTACTTCGTTTTCGATCAAGCGACGGCGAAGAGCGGTGCCTTCTCGGTGGCCGATCTCGACTCGGGTCAGTCCGGCACCCTCCTCGCGCTCCAGGCACCGCGATGGTCGGCGCTGGGCGATACCGTTTTTCTGAAACCGGTCCAGCCGATGACCTTCGGCCATCTCCACGGGATGAAGGTGAACGTCATCGAGGCGCCCGATCCCCAGAACAGCTCGACCGATCTGCCGCTCATCTATTTCACCGTCTCCCCGCGCGCCAACGTGGAGCGCGTCGGCACCATGGGGATCTACGAATCGATCACGCTGGTTCCCGATCTTCCTTCGCCGGTCACGATCGGCGTTCGGGAAACCGCGGGAACGTCGGCCACCTTCACGCGAGCGCGCTACCGTTTCTACCCGCGGGACGAACTCGCGCTGAATGGGCCCTTCTCCGTCGTTCCCTCCACCTACACCGACGTGCCGTTCTACGCGCAGATTCCACGGCGCGGGTCAACCGCGCTCACGGTTCCGATCACGCTCTCGCGCTCCCAGGCCGCCGCCAGCGGCGGAGCGCTGGGCTTGGAACTCGTCTTCGAGGGTTACGACGAGACCGGCCTTCCCTACACGTTCACGGCGTCGTCGCGGATTCGGACCAACACCTTCCCCGGCGACAGCACGCTCATCCTCACCCGCGCGCTGGTCACGCCGGCCATCGGCGCGAGCATCTCCATCGGATCGGTCTTCCTGGAATCGCCCCTTCCCGGAACGGTGCTCGCGGCCGGCGACACGCTTCTCCCGCGCGCGGTCGTCACGGGAATCGGGACCGGGCCGTATCGCGGCGCGTTCTACATGGATGGGGAGCTCGTGGCGCTCGTCGTTGGATTCCTGGAATCGGGACGGCCCGACACGGTGAGCATCCCGGGGCCGCTCCCGACGCGGCGGCTGGGCGAGCATCGCCTTCAGTTCGTCGTGGAGTCGCCGCAGAGCGTCGGCTCGGCGCCGGTCACGTTCCTCTGCGTGGCGCCCGGCGCGAAACGCTCGGATCGGGAGGGCGCCGGCGACGACGACACTTCTGGCCGCTGGCGCGTCGGCATGGACGCCGGCCTCACCCAGGCGAGTACGAAGTATCGCGGCGCCGACGGATCGGTGACGCACTGGTCGCGCTCCACCGTCTTCGCCACCCTCGGCCAGAACACTCGCCTCGAGGCGAACGCCCTCTGGCGACTCCGGATCGACGACACGAAGAACGGCTCCGCCTCGCCGGAGCGGACGACGGTGCGCCTCACGACGAAGCGTGCCACGCTGGAGTGGGGCGACCTCGCGCCGACCCTGGCCGCGGGAGCGCCCCTCTTCGCGAGTCCCGTCCCCCGGCGCGCGGCCCAGGCCACCTGGAACGGCGGCGGAATCGGCACGCTGGAAACCTACGTCGCACTCGAATCGCATCCCCGTTCGGCGGGTGGTGCGGCGCGGGAGGCGCGAAGCGATCTCTACGCCGCGCGGCTCTCGCGTTCGCTCGGCTCGCGGCTTCGCGTCTCGGGGTACGGAGGCTACACGCACGACGATCCGACTCCGGGCGGCCTTCAAACCGCCACACGCGCGCGCGCCATCTACGGCGGTTCGGGCGCCGTGACGCTCCCCGGCGGGTGGCGCTGGGCGGGCGATCTGGCGACCGTGCGGCATCGCGCCATCGAGGGAGTGGAGACGGGCCGCTCGCGGACCGGCCTTCGCACGGAGATCGCCGGCCGCGTCGCCGACGCCGACCTCCGCGCCGAGGGATTCCGCTACCAGCCCGACCTGGCCACCGAGTTGAATCCCTACGCGATCTCCGACCGCCGCGGCGCCGCGGTGTCGGTGAGCCGCACCTTCCGCGACATGCTGAAAATCTTCGGCGACTACCGCTTCGAAGAACCCGACGCGCGCATCGGCCCCGTGGTCACGCCATCCGGCTCCTTCGGCGGCGTCCCCACCGTGTCGGTGGAGCGGCTGGCGCTCGGAACGCGCCTCTCGCTCGGCCCCTCGGCCGCCGTGACGCCGATTCTCATCCGCGTCCATCACCGGGGCGCGCAGACCGACCTGACGGAGAAGCGGTTCTCGAGCCAGTTCACGGCGGCGGAACCGCTGGGCGGCCGGACCAGCGCCCGCGTCGACGTGGCGCTCTTCGACGACAATCTGGGCGTCGCGGCGAAGCGGAAGGTGGTCGCCGGCTCGGCCGTGACGACGCGCCGTCATCCGGGGCGGATCACGAGTACCTTCGCCTTCGGCATCGAGAACGACGACCGCGCCGACCTGGGCCTCGTCGACCGTACGCTGCAGGCGACGTTCGAACTGCGCTGGGAGGCGATCGCCGGCCGCTTCCTCGTGACGCCGTACGTGGTCTACAACGATCGCGATCTGGAGTCGCGCGGCCTCCAGGAGGAACTGGTCTCGGGGCGCGTGCAGGTGGCGCTCCAGCGGATTCCGGCGCTCTTCGGCGCCGCGGTGGCGCTGGAAGGGCGGATCGCGCGCGCCTCCCGGAGCAAGCCGGCCGAGGCGAAGGACACCGACTACGGCGCCTCGCTGACCATCAGCCACTCGATCCCCACGCTCTACTAGATCCGACGCCGTCGGGATTCCGACGCGGCGTCCATCGCCCGTTCGCCTCGTTCCGCTCCTAACTCCCGCACTCGCCGCACCGGCGCCGCCGTCCGCCCGGGAACGATTCGTGCATTCCGCCATCGCGCCCTAGCCTTCCGACTTCCCGCCCGCGCGCCTCACCGATCGAGGGAGGTGCCGTCATGAAGAGCATCGCTGTCGTGGTTGCCGTTCTTCCACTCGTGCTATTGCTGGGGGCGTGCGAGCGCCAGGAAGTGAATCGCGTCGCCGCTCCCGAGTCGACGGAGGGGCAGGCTTTCGTTCAGGAGGCATCGTGGATTTCCGATCGCGCCCAGGTGGCGCAAGCGGCCTCGACCGCGGCGGCGCATCCGCTCGTCCGGCGGGCGCTCGACGCCTCCGGAGTCGGGCGTCTCTCGTTCACACCGGAGTACGCGATCCGCGCCGTCGGCCGGACCATCCTGAATCGCACGGTCGCGGTCATCACGCTTCCCTATGTGACGGCTGGAGATTCGACGCACGCCACCTTCATCTCGCTTCTCGAGTCGGGCGGCGAAGCGGCCGTCTCTCGAGCCGAAATGCTCTGGGGCCGCGACCCCCGGCCCGATGAGCTCGGATTCGAAGCCTTCTACATCGGTGGAGTACGCGGCTGGATTCGAGAGGATGAACTTCGGATGGCGTCGGTGGAGCGGAATGGATCGCTCTCTCCGGAGAGGCTCAACCGGCAGAAGTTCATGACCTGCTTCTCGGTCCTGGGCCCTCAGCTCTGCTCCCAGGGCGCCGCCATCGCGAACCAGGTCGCGCCCTCCGTTCCGTACCGCGAAGCCATCGGCTGCGGGGCCGGTGCGGCCGTCGCGGCCGTGAGTTGCGCCGCCGCGTCGTGGAATTGAGGCCATCATGCGCGGGTCGACACTTCTCGCGGTCGCGGCGTCGTTTCTGGCCGGGCTGACTCTGATCCATGGTGCGCCCGCGCGATGGCGTCTCGATCCATGGCAGGGCGTCCTTCTCGGAACCGCACTCTACATGGGCGTCGTTCATCGGTGGCTTGCATGGCGCCGGGCGGCAAGGGGCATGGCGTCGGTAGTGCCCGGCGGAGCTCGCGAGACGGCGTGGCCTGTCGCGTGGAGTCTGGGGTGGCGGGTCTTTGCCTTCCTCGGTCTGATCGCGGTGCAGGCGTACGCGTACTTCGATTGGCTCCCGCCGGCCGATTTGCGCGCGCCGTTCGTGATGCTCTCCGGGTGGATCACCGCGGAGACGCTCCTGGCGCCGCGGCCTCTCGACCCGGGCCTCAGCGCCCCTTCGCAGCACGCTTGATGCGACCGCGGGTCTTGCGTTCGTCTTTCACGATGCGGACCCGCGGCGCCTGCTTCTTCATCTTCGCGGCGCGGGCCCGGGCTCTCTTCTTCCGCGCCAGGGCCGCCGCCTGCTTCGCCTCCAGCTCGGCGATCCGCTCGGCGACGCCGACGAACGCGTGCTGGAAGACTTCGTCCACGGTGGCGACGGGGAGGAACTTCATCGCGTTCCGGACACTCTCAGGGATCTCCACCAGGTCCTTCTGATTGTCGGCGGGAAAGACGACCGTGCGGATTCCGGCGCGATAGGCCGCCATCACCTTCTCGCGCAGCCCTCCGACCGCGAGGACCTTTCCGCGGAGCGTCACCTCGCCGGTCATCGCCACGTCGTTTCGGAGCGGCGCATCGGCCAGGGCGGAGGCGATGGCCATGACGATCGTGATTCCGGCCGAGGGTCCGTCCTTCGGCACCGCCCCCTCGGGAAAGTGAATGTGGAGGTCGTACTCGTCGAAGAGGTCCGGCGAGATTCCCAGGAGCTCGGCGCGGGCGCGTGTGTAGGAATGCGCCGCCTGCACCGACTCCTTCATGACGTCTCCGAGTTGCCCGGTCACGATGACGCGACCCGCTCCGCGCATCTTCAACGCCTCGATGAGAAGGAGGTCGCCCCCCGTCGTCGTCCAGGCGAGACCGGTCGCGACGCCGATTTCGGCCTTCCCCTCCGCCATCTCGGGGGTGAAGTAGGGCGGTCCCAGGGCCGGCTCGACGTCTTCCACACGGTAGCGCCACGAGCCGGTGTAGCCGGTGGTCCGCTGGCGCGCCGCCTTCCGGCAGAAGGTGTCGATGGCGCGCTCCAGCTGCCGGACGCCCGCCTCGCGCGTGTACTCGCGCATCATTTTCAGGAGCGCCGCGTCCTCGAAGTCGAGATCGATCTCGGCCAGTCCGTGCTCCCGCGCCTCGCGCGGAATCAGATGCTTCCGGGCGATCTGGAGCTTCTCCTCCTCCAGGTAGCCGGGGATGGGAATGACCTCCAGGCGGTCGAGGAGGGCGGGCGGAATGAAGTCGAGGACGTTCGCCGTCGTGATGAAGAGGGTCTCGGAGAGATCGAACGGCAGCTCGATGTAGTGATCGACGAAGTGCTGGTTCTGCTCAGGGTCGAGCACCTCCAGGAGCGCCGCGGCCGGATCGCCCGTCGCGTCGTGGCCCATCTTGTCGATCTCGTCGATCATGAAGACGGGACTGTTCGAGTGGCACTCCTGCAGCGAGCGGAGGATCTTCCCGGGGCGCGCGCCGATGTAGGTGCGGCGATGGCCGCGGATCTCCGCCTCGTCGCGGACGCCGCCGACGCTCATCCGGACGAACGAGCGTCCCATGGCGCGCGCGATGGAGGCCCCCAGCGAGGTCTTCCCCGTGCCCGGAGGGCCGGCGAAGCAGAGGATCGGGCCGCGCATGTCGTGCTTCAGTTTGAGGACCGCGAGGTACTCGAGAATCCGCTCCTTCACCTTCTCGAGCCCGTAGTGCTCCTCGTCCAGCCGGCGCGCCACTTCCTCCAGCTGGATGGCCGGCGCTTTCTGGTGCGCCCACGGGAGGGCCAGGAGCCAGTCGACGTAGTTTCGCACGACGCCCGACTCCTGCGACGAGGGGCCGAGGTAGCGAAGGCGGTTCGTCTCCTCCTGCACGACCGAGCGGACGTGGGGCGGCAGTCCCAGGCTCCCCGCGCGTTCCAGGATCTGCCGCACCAGCATCTCCTGCGGATCGTCCTCGCCGAGGAGGCGGCGGATCTCCATCAGCTGCTGGCGGAGGAAGAACTCCTTCTGGCTCTTCTCCATCTGAACCGTCGTCCGGCGCACCACGTCTTCGGCCACGGTGAGCCGCGCGATCTCCGCGACGAGCCCCTCCGCGACGATCGTGAGGCGGCGGATGACGTCGAGTTCCTCGATGATCCGCCGCTTCGTCTCCACCGGAAACCGGACCAGCGAGCCGACCGTGTCGGCGAAGAGCCCCGGATCGCCCAGGTTCATGCTGAACATGTTGTCGAGCTCGGGCGGGTACGAGGTGTCGAGCTCGGCGAGCGTGCGGAGCGATTTTAGGATTTGGGCGATGTACTCCTGGATCTCCATCGGGTCGCCGATCGCCTCCAACGGACAGGCGACGCGGGCCATGATGTAGGGCTCGCGGCGAAGGATCTCCACGATCGAGACGCGCCGGAGTCCCTCCAGCGTCACCTGAATGTTTCCACCAGGCATGTTGAGAATCCGGATTACCCGGGCAGCCAGGCCGATCTTGCTCAGATCCTCCGGCACGATGTCCTGCTCCCTCGTGGCGGGGCTATAGGCGAGCGCGATCAGGGTATCGGGATCGGCGTGGTCCCTGAGAAGCGCTTTCGATTGTTCGACGCGGATCTGGATCGAGGTGACGCCGAGCGGGAAGACGAGCGTGCTCATGAGCGGGAGCACCGGCATCTCGGGCGGCACGTCGCACTCGAGCATCGGCCCGAGCTCGGCGGGAGTTCGCTTGCTCATGCGGCGCGGATCTCCGGAATGGGAGGATGTAGGGGACGACGAGCCACGGTATCACACCCCCATCGTGGCGTCAGCCGTCCCCCAGGACTCCATTCCGCGCACCCAAAACTAAGGGCCACCCGGGGGTGACCGGTGGCCCTTCGTTCTAGTCCGCGCCGTGTCCCGGAGGGCGGCGGCGCGGCAGGATCACTTCATGGGGGGCTTTCTGCGATGTGAGGCGGCTTACCAGCCGGCCTTTCCGCCACCTGTCGGAGCGAACGAGAGGAAAATTCCGATGATGATCGCGAGTTCCATTGTGATACCTCCTTTCCGGTTGCTTCGTTGAGGCTTCGGTGATTGGGGAGTTCGCTGCTTCTGTTTCCGTCTGCTTCGATCGCTTCCGACTTACCAGCCAGCCTTGCCGCCACCGGTCGGGCCGAAGGAGATGAAGATTCCGATCACGATCAAGAGAGCTTCCATTTGCCACCTCGTATGTTTGGGTCGTTTGCTTTTCGTTTCGTGCTCGCCCTTGCGAGCGCCTTACGGCAGTAGGCTAAAGCAGCCGCCGTGCCATTTGCACGGCAGGGCCGGCATATTTCAGGTAATACGTTGTGTTGCAGCTGATTATGGGGATCGCATTTTGCGGATATGGGACGGCGGCGAGGATGGAAGTGTCGTCTTTGCTTGTCTATTCTGGGCGACACTCGGTGGCATTAGCTGCAAGTTGCCTTAAAATAACAAGTTGGATGTGTCGTCTATAGATGACTACTCTTGTCGCGGGATCTTGTCGCTTCGGGGCTACGAAGGCCCTAGCTGGCCCTGGGAAGGCCCGGGGCGGAGGCGGCGCCCTCCAGCGGTAGCGTGATCTCGAGCGGCATGGCGCCCCCCTCCACGCGGATCTCGATCGTGCCGGGCGAGCGCCAGGCGGCGAAGGAGATGGCGGAGCCGGGCGAGAGCGCGGCCACGGCGTTCCTGGCGTAGTCGCGCAGGGAGGACGCGAGCGGTTCGGGCGCGGCGGAGGGGTGGACCAGGTCGGGCTCGATCGCCATGTCGATTCCGATGCCCCGCTCGGCGGCCGCGACGATGAGATCGACCGCGGCCGATTCCACGAGCGCGGCGACATCGAGCGGCGCGACCTCGGGCGGGGCGCTCGGCGGGGCCGGCGCCGCGGGACACGGCTCCGGAACGGCCGGGGCCCTGCTTGGAACGGCCGGGTGGAAGGCCGCCTCCGTCGATACGATCTCGAGGGAAGCCTCTTCCACATCCTCCGAAGCGAGACCCCGCGGCTCCGGGTCGCTCACCCCCGACAGAACCACGGTCGCGCCGCTCAGGTCGTGAACGATCCGGCTCAGCGTGTCGGCGCCGCCCCGAATCACCCGGAGCCGCCGCATTCCCTCGGGCCCGAGCGCCGGCGCGTTCTTCGCGGCGAGCGTTTCCCCCGCCTTCCGGATCTCGTCCACGGGAACCATGAGGTCCAGCGCTGTGACCGAGAGGAAATCGGTCTTCATGCGGTCGATCTCCACGAGGCGGTCGATCTCCCGGCGCTGCTTCTCGCGCATCGCCTGGAAATCGACCGTGAGGATGCCGACCTCGTCGCCCTCGGGCGCCGGAAGCGGCGCGTCGTAGTTGCCGATGCCGGCCTCCCGCGCCGCCGCGCCAAGCCGGCGCAGTCGCCGCGACAATCGGCTGCCTACCACGAAACCGACGAAGAGCGACACGGCCGCGGCCATGGCGCCGGCCGCCAGGAGCGTCTGGCGTAGTGGCGTCAACCCCGTCTCCATCGCGATCGGCGCGACGAGAAGGAGCCGCGCCGCGCCCCCCTCCGTCGCGCCCTCCAGCGCAACGTCGGCCGCGAGCGCCGGAGCCTTGGCCAGCGAAACCGGCTGCCCCTGGCGAAACCGCGCGCGCGTTCCGGCCCGAGGCGCCGCGCCGATCGTCTCGAGCACCGAGCGCGCCCCCGCGTCCGAGAGTGTCGTGACGATCGGGCGTGCGGCGGAGCGATTCCCTCCCACCGCCGAAATCTCCCCGGCCAGAAGAAGGACATCGGCGCCCGTGGCGGCGCGAACGGCGTTCGCGAACGATTCGTCGATCGGCGAGCCGAGCGTCAGCGTTCCAACCGGCGCCCCGCCACCGGCCAGCACCGGCACCACGGCCACGCGATAGAGACGCCCGCCCTCGAGCCGGTATCCGAGCGCCGCATGCCCCGCGAGCGCGCGGCGAACGAGAGGCGATGTCCCGCGGTTCGCCTCGGGAGCGGCGGGCCGTTCGGAGGCGGCCGCGGTCGCGCCCCATTCGTCGGTGACGTCGAAGATCTCCACGTCGGCGTCGGACTGAAACTCGCGGATGACCCCTTCCAGCGACTGGCGGAAGGTGGCAGTCCGCTCCGAGCGGCGAAGGGCGAGGAGCGCGAAGAACTTCGGATTGCGCGCGACGGTGGCGGCCAGGCGGCGAAGGCCCTCGCCGTCTCGCGAGACGCGCCCCGCGGCCATGCTTTGGGCACGGCGAAGCTGCTCGTCGGCCGCGCTCCTGGCTTCCAAACGCCCCGCGATCTCGAGGACGAGAACCGCCAGGAGGACCGCGACGAGGACGCTCAGCGAGGTGAAAAGGGCGACGCGAACGCCGAACGAAATCGACGGCGCCTGCTGGTCGTGGCGAGGATTCATGCCTGGAGGAATCGGCTCCAAGCCCGCGCTTCCCAAGCGGTTTCTGGGGTTTCGCATCCCTGGTGTAAACTGGGCGGATGATCTCCGTTCCGCCACCGGCAACGCCCGAGCCTCAGCGTCCCTCCGCGCGACCCTTCAAGAAGGGAGAACTCGTGGAGCTGGACGTGACCGATCTGGCGTTCGGCGGCAAGGCGCTCGCCCGCGTCGACGGCTTCGTGATCTTCATCGAGGGCGCCCTGCCGGGCGACCGCGTGCTGGCGCGCGTCACGCGGAGGAAGCCGCACTACGCCGAGGCGAAGGCCGAGCAGATCGTCACCCCTTCGCCCCTCCGCGTCGCTCCTGTCTGCTCGCACGTCGGCGTCTGCGGCGGATGCCGGTTCCAGGACCTCTCCTATGAAGAGCAGCTGCGGCACAAGGAATCGCAGGTGGCCGACTGCCTGAAGCACCTCGGCGGCCTGGACGCGACGATCCGGCCGATCGTCCCCGCGCCACGCCTCTTCGGCTACCGCAACAAGATGGAGTATTCCTTCGGCCGCGACCCCGAGGGGCTCCTCACGCTTGGCCTCCATCGCCGCGGCATCTTCGATCGTCCCTTCGACCTCGAGCGCTGCCACATCGCCAGCGAGATTTCCAGCGCCCTCGTCGCCTTCGTGCGGGAGCGCGCCCGCGCCGCCGGCCTCGCGTCCTACAACACGCGGCGCCGGGAGGGACTCCTCCGCTTTTTCGTGGTGCGCGAGGGGGTGCGGACGGGACAGGTGATGGCGAACCTGGTCGCGAGCGAGGAACACCCGCTCTTCGAGACCTGGGCCGCGGAGATGTGCGAGCGTTTTCCCTCGGTGCGGAGCGTGCTGCTCAACACGACGCGGCGCCTCTCTTCCGTGGCGGCCGGCGACGTGGAGCGCGTGCTCGCCGGAAGCGACCGGATCGAGGAGACGCTGGCCGGCCTCACGTTCGAGATCTCCTCCGCCTCCTTCTTCCAGACCAATCCGGAACAGGCGGAGCGGCTTCTCGACACCGCGTTCGAAGGGCTCGGGCTCACGGGCAACGAGCGGATCCTCGATCTTTACTCAGGCACCGGCACCTTCACGCTCCCGATCGCGCGGCGCGCCCGCGAAGTGATCGGGATCGAATCGAACGGCGCGGCGGTGCGCGACGCCGAACGGAACGCGGCCCGGAACGGAATCGAGAACGCCCACTTCTGGACCGGCGACGCCATGGACCTCCTGCGCGATCGCTTCGGCCTGGGCCCGGCCACGGCGCCGAGGCCGGCGCCGGATCTGCTCACGATCGACGCGGTCCTCGTCGATCCTCCCCGCGTGGGACTTCACGCCGGCGTCGTGAGCCGCCTCGTCGAGCTGGGCGCCCCGCGCCTGGTCTACGTCTCCTGCAATCCGAGCACCCTCGGCCGCGACCTCGCGCTCCTCTGCGACGAGCGCTACCGGCTGGAGTGGGTCCGCCCGGTCGACATGTTCCCGCACACGGCGCACATCGAGTGCGTCGCCGCGCTATCCCGAAGGAGCTGACGTGATCCAAGCCGCGCATTCCCCGGTCTTCGAAACAACGCTGGAGAACGGCCTCAAGGTCCTGATCCAGGAAGTCCGCCTGGCTCCGGTCGTCTCCTTCGCGGTCTGGTACCGCGTCGGCTCGAGGAACGAGAGCGCCGGCATCACCGGCATCTCGCACCTCCTGGAGCACATGATGTTCAAGGGGACGCCGCGCTTCGGGAAGGGCGAGATCGCGCGGACACTGCAGCGGATCGGCGCCTCGTTCAACGCCGGCACGTCGCTCGACTACACCTGCTACTACGAGACGCTGAAGAGCGACCGGCTGGAGCTGGCCATGGAGATCGAATCGGACCGGATGGTGAACGCTTCCATTCCAGAGGACGAGCACCGCCTGGAGATGACGGTGGTCCGCTCGGAGCTGGAGCGGAACGAGGACAACCCGCACCGCGCGATCTACCAGGAGACGTTCGCCACGGCATTCCAGGCGCACCCCTACCACTGGCCGACGATCGGATGGCGGAGCGACGTGGAGTCGATCACGACCGAGCAGATCCGCCGCTATTACCGCGCCCACTACGTGCCGAACAACGCCGTCGTGGTGGTGGTCGGGGACGTCGACCGGGAGCGCGCGCTGGAACGGGTTCGGCACTGGTTCGGCGGCATTCCCTCGGGCGAACTGCCGCTTCCGGTGACGACGACCGAGCGACCGCAGCAGGGGGAGCGACGCTTCCGGCTCCGGAGGCCGGGCGACACGCGTCTCGTCCTCGTCGCCTGGAAGAATCCCGAAATGACGCATCCCGATTCCTACGCCCTCGACGTGCTGGGCCTCATCCTGGGCCACGGCAGAACGTCGCGCCTTCATCGATCCCTGGTGGAAAGCGGGCTCGCCACCGAGGCCGACGCGGCGAACGAAACGACGCGCGATCCGTTCTTGGTGGTCGCGCTCGCCACCGCGGCGCCCGACCGGCCGCTGGCCGACGTCGAGACGGCGATTCTTCGCGAGGCGGAGCGGCTCCGGAACGAGCCGGTCTCCGACGCGGAGCTGCGGCGCGCGAAGAAGCAGGTCGAAGCTGGATTTCTCTACTCGAAGGATTCGATCCAAAGCCTCTCGCACCAGCTCGGCTACTACGAGACGGTCGCGTCGTGGCGTTATCTGGAGGAGTACCCCGCGAAGATTCGGGCGTTGACCGCCGCCGACGTGCAGCGCGTGGCCGCCACCTACCTCGTGGACGACACCCGCACGGTCGGCTGGTTCGACCCTCCAGGCAGCGGCAGCGGCGGCGACGACGGCGCGGCGGGCACCGACGGCGCGGCGGGAGGTGGCGCGTGAGCCACCTGACGCGCACGACCCGGCTGGCGCTTCCGAACGGCCTCACGCTCCTCGTCGGGGAAAATCACGCGAATCCGACGATCTCCATCCAGGGCCTCGTGAAGGCGGGCGCGCTCTACGACGGCACCGACGCGCCGGCGCCGGGTTCGCGCTCGGGACTGGCGCGGTTCACGGCGGGGCTCCTCGACCAGGGAACCGAGACGCGAGACGAGCTGGCCATGGCCTCCGCCATCGAGGACATAGGCGCGGCGCTTCACTTCGTCGGCGGCGCGGAGACCGTCTCCATTCGCGCCACGATGCTCGCGGAGGACCTCGACGGGGTGCTCGCCGTCGCGGCCGACGCGCTCCGGCGCCCCACGTTTCCCGACTCGCAGATCGAGAAGATTCGCGCTGAACTCCTGAACGACGTCCGTGAGGCGGAGGCGACCACCTCGAGCGTGGCGGCGCGGCGCGCGAGCGAGCTGCTCTACCCCCCGGGGCATCCCTTCCACGAGCACCGCGGCGGCAGCGAAGCGTCGCTTCGCGCGATTGGGCGCGCCGATCTGACGGCGTTTCATCGCCGCCGCTACCGACCCGATGCCGTGATCCTGGCCCTGGTGGGAGACGTCACGCCCCCGCAGGCGCTCGACGCGGTCGCCCGCGCCTTCGGCGACTGGGCCGCGCCCGCCGGGCCGCTCGGCTTCGAGATTCCCGCGGCACCGGCTCCCGCGCACGTCATCCGTCGCGCGGCGGCCATGCCGGGCCGGTCGCAGGCCGATGTGGTGATGGCGTTTCCGGGCGTGGCGCGGACCGCTCCCGACTACGACGCGGCCATGATGATGAATTACGTTCTGGGTGGCGCCTCCCTTTCCAGCCGCCTGATGGAGAACTTGCGGGACGCGCAGGGGTTGGTATACGGCGTGTACTCCATGCTCCACCCCGGCATCGGCGCCGGGCCTTTCCAGATCCGCGCGGGCACTAACCCGGCAAACGCGGAGCGCTGCGTGGAATCGATCCTGACCGAGGTGCGCCGCCTGCACGACAGCGGTCCGACCGAGGAGGAGATGAACGCGGCGAAGGGATATCTGACCGGGGTATTCCCGGTCCGACTGGAGGCCAATTCCGGAGTGGCGGCGCAGATTCTGTCGGTCGAACTCTACGGGCTGGGCGACGACTACCTGGAGCGATACGAGTCGCTGATCCGCGGCGTCACGCGGGAGGCGGCGGCCGGGGCCGCGCGCCGCTACCTCACCCCTGAAGCCTACGTCCTCGTCGTGGCCGGAGATGTCCCGGCGGAGGTATCCCATGCTCTCTAGCTGGAAGCGGCTCGTGCTTAGGAGTCTCGTCCTGGTTGTCGCCGTCGCGTTGTCGCCCCTCACGCCCGAGCGGGCAGACGCCCGGCGCCGCTTCATCCCCAAGGATTACCCCACGCTTCAGGCGGCCATCGATGCCGCCTCGCCCGGCGACACGCTCTGGGTGTCGGCCGGCGTCTATCGAGGCCCCTTCACGCTTAAGAAGCCGCTCATCCTCTTCGCCGACGCCGGCCCCGAGGAGACGATTCTCGAAGGTGGCGACTCCGTTCGCGTGCTCCATGTCGAGGGAGTGAACGGCGGCGGCATCATCGGCTTCGGAATCCGCGGGGGAAAGGCGGTCGCCGGAGGCGGGATCTACGCCCTGCGCGACACGTCGTTTTCCATCGACTTCTGCACCTTCACGAAGAACTGGGAATCGGCGGTCGCCTTCTGGCAGAGCAGCGTGGTGAAGGTCGCCGATTGCCGCTTCACCGAGAATGTGGGGAGCGGGCTTCAGTTCCACCAGACGACGGGATTCATCCTCCGCTGCGAGTTCAACCGCAACAAGGGAATCGGCGGCGGCGGCCTCTTCCTGGAACGGAGCGAGCTTCTGGCGCCGCTCCGTGGTTCCCGCTTCGAGGACAACCGAGCCGAGAAGGCGCCGGGGGGCGCGGTGCTCGCCGACTCCTCCAGGGTCACGTTTGCCAATTGCACCTTCCTCCGCAATTCCTCCGCCGTGGCGGGCGGCGCCGTGGCGGCCATCAACCGCGCCTTCGTGTCGGTCTCGCGATGCGAGGTGACCGAGAACCGGGCGGCGCAGGCCGGCGGACTTCACGCCGACGGATCGCAACTCCTCGTGGGGCTCTCGATCTTCAACCAGAACCGGGCGACGGCCGGTGGAGCCGCCATCGGCGTGCTGGGCCGTTTCGATGCCAATGTGAACCCGACCTTCAGCAATAACACCTTCTACAAGAACGCCACCGAAGGGGCCGGGGCGACCATCTTCGCGGTGAAGACCTCCCCCGAGATTCTGAAGAACATCTTCGTCGTGGAGGGGAAGGGACAGCTCGCGCTATCCGGCGTGGAGACGGCGCCGCGCTACGAGTGCAACCTGATCCACGATCCCTCCGGCGTGGCTGTCGGGAGCCTGCCGTCCAGGGACACCCTGGTCGGTGACCCTCTCTTCTGCGATCCGGCCAAGGGCAATTTCGATCTTCGCGACCTGAGCCCGGCCATTCGGGCCTCCTGCGGCCCGGTGGGGGCGCGTCCCCGAGGCTGCTCCACCTTCCAGCTGCAGCCCTCCCGCTAGTCCGGCACTCCGTTGGAACCCGCTGTCGTTTCAGTGGGTATCGGGAAGTGGGAGGCAAGCCGGATCCCACCGGACCATCGATTCAAGGAGGGTCAAGATGAGTTTTGGAACGCATTTGCGACCGGGGCGGCGACTTCTGGCGGTGGCGCTCTCGGTGACCGTGCTCGCCATGGTCGGCCCCGCCTGGGCGCACCCTGGCGAGGACGAGGTTGGCGAGGAAGAGAAGACCGTCCGCCTTCGCGTGGAGCGCGCCGACGAGAAGGGTGGCTATCTGGGCGTGAGAGTCCAGGACATCACCCGCTCCTTCATGAAGGCACGCGACCTTTCGACCGATGAAGGCGCACTGGTGAACCGCATCGAGGACGAGAGCCCGGCCGACGTGGCCGGAATGCAGCGAGGCGACGTGATCGTGGAGGTCGACCGCGAGAAGGTCGGCGACTCCAGCGAGCTGGTGGACGCTGTGCGGAATCTGGCGCCAGGCTCCAAGGTGGACGTCGTGGTGCTCCGAGACGGCCTCCTAAAGACCCTGAAAGTCGAGGTGGCCAAGCGGCCGCCTGACTCGATGACGGGAGCGCCCGGATTCCAGCGGCGGGGCGAGAGCGGTATGGACGGCGACTTCAAGGCGATGGTCCCTGGTCCTCGGTTCCATCAGGAGATGGAGGAGTTGCGCCAGGAACTCGATGCCCTGAAAGAGGAGCTGAAAGAGCTGCGGCAGGAGCTTCGCGAATCGATTCGGAGCCAATCAAGGAGCCGATCGGGGAGCCGATCGGGCAGCTAGCACGATTTCCTGAATGGGATGGTGGGCGGGCGCGACCCCGTCTGCCAGCCCGGCCGGGCGTGAGAGGGGCTCCACGCGGGCCCTTCCACGCTTGGTCACCCCCCTCGGGCGTGGTAAACTTTGGGGACTGGGGCTCTCCAGCCCGATTCTTCGAATTATCTGCTTCATAACGGCCTGCCCAGTCCGATAACCCTGGAGAAGGCAACTGCTTGCCTTCATTCCACCGCACGACAGGGACGACGTCCGGCTGAGGG
The DNA here is from genome assembly GCA_031421415.1 of Candidatus Eiseniibacteriota bacterium. GTDB lineage: Bacteria > Eisenbacteria > RBG-16-71-46 > SZUA-252 > SZUA-252 > SZUA-252. Next base: position 2,983 of record JANOOP010000249.1, on the reverse strand, counting down.
ACCGAATGACCATGATTTCTACCGCTTTGGCTCGTCGCATCGTTTGGGTAGTGGCGTTGGCGTTTCTCCTGGAGACGCCCGCGGCCGCGATTGCTGTGGAATCGCTACCCGCGGCGGGGGTTGGGAATCGAGCCGTGACGACGGAAGTGGCCGCGGCCACGACCTCGACAGCCAAGGCCAAGCGGAAGACGCCCCGCAAGCGCCGTCGGGTCCGGCGCCGTCCGGTCCAGGCCCTCCGCCTGCCGGCCGTCACGCCGTACGGAATCCCGCGCCTCCATGTGAAGGCTGCCTACGTGGTCGAGGAGTCGACCGGCCGCGTCCTCTTCCAGAAGAATCCGGAGCGGGTCATGCCGATCGCGAGCCTCACCAAGCTCGTGACGGCCATGGTCCTCCTCGATACCGAACCCGACTGGGAGCGCACCGTCGAGGTGCTCCCCGAGGACGTGAAGCACTCCAGCCGCTCGCACATCCGCCCGCGGGAGGAGATCACCGTCCGGGACCTGATCCACGCCTCCATCATGTCGAGCGACAACGTGGCCACCAAGACGCTGGCCCGCACCTGCGGCCTCACGCACGAGGAGTTCGTCCGCCGCATGAACGCGAAGGCCGTATCGCTCGGGCTGACCGGCACGCGCTTCGTGGAGCCGACGGGACTGAGCGAGCAGAACGTCGCTACCGCCGAAGGCGTCGCGCGGCTCCTGAACGCCGCGGCCGCGAATCCGATCGTGAGCGCGATCATGCAGAAGCAGAGCTACTCGTTCGTCTCAAACCGGAAGACGCACAATCTGGTCAACACGAACCGGCTCCTTCGTAGCAAGTGGCGCGTCACGGGCGGGAAGACCGGATTCATCAATGAGGCCGGCTACTGCCTCGTCACGAGCGTCGAGACCCCCACGGGCGCGGCCGTCACCGCGGTCGTGCTGGGGGCCCCGAGCAACGCGCTTCGCTTCGCCGAAGCTCGGCGCATCCTCGATTGGACGTTTCGCTTCGGCCTCAACCGCCCCGAGCTCGGTGCGGACGGGGAGAACGACTAGAACGTGGCGGCCCGGCGCCTGCTTCGCGCGGCCGGTCGGGCCCTTCGCGTAACCTCCATCCAACCGGTCCTCGCGGCAGTTCTCGCCGCCCTGCTCCTCGCCCCGATCGCGGCCGCCGATGAGGCGCCCGTGGCCGGGGCGTTCGTCTTTCCAGTGGGAGACGAACTCGACTACACGAAGGGACGCGCCGGCGAGAGCGGCGGCTTCTACGTTTCCGACGAATACCTCGCCACGCGCGGCGGGAGGCGGAAGAAGACGCGGATTCACCGCGGCGTCGATCTCGCCAACGGGCGCAGCGGCGCCGAGGTCCGATCCATCGCGTCGGGCGTGGTGGTCGTGGCCGACGCGAGAGCGCTGATCAAGTACAAGAAGAAGCAGAAGATGAAGGTCCCCAAGATCGTGAAGGGGAAGCGCGTCTACGTCACCGGCTATCGCTGGCGGACCGGCTACAAGTGGCGGACCGGCTGGGGAAATTACGTGGTCGTCCGGCACACGCTGGCGAACGGTGAGGCGATCCACTCGCTCTACGGCCATCTCGCTCCCAAGTCGGTCGCGGTGAAGCGAGGCGACGTCGTCTCGGCCGGCCAGCCGCTCGGCAAGGTCGGACGGACCGGCCGTGCGTCGTCCGCGCACCTGCACCTGGAAGTGCGCAAGTCGCTCCCCGTGGAGACGGAGGAGGGGGAGGACGTGGACGAGGAGGACGAGCCGACCGTGGAGGAGCGGTCGTTCACGAAGATCCCGACGGTCGATCCGCTGGCGTTTCTGGAATCTCACGTCCGCCGCTTCGAGGATCTCGAGCCGGGGAGCTGGCAGGCACGCTACGCGCTGGCGGCCACCCGCGACGGGCTTCTTCCGGTGGATCGCGACCGGTTCGAGCCGAACGTCGAGATCTCCCGCGCCGATTTCTACCGCGCGCTGGTGAGCGCCTTCCGCCTCGCCACGCCGTTCACGAAGGACGAATTCTCCTCCACGCTCGACGCGCTGGTCGACTCGGGGATCCTGGACGCCGACGCGGCGCGGGAGCACCGCGCGAGCGACACCATCGCGCGGGACGACGCGCTGGAACTTCTTCTTCGCTGTCTCGACCGGGGCGCGGCGCGCGCGCGGACGCTGGCCGCCATCAAGCCCGACGCGCTGGCGCTCGATTTCAACCGCCAGTTCGCCGGGAACGAGGCGGCCGAGCAGGCCATGGGAGAGGCGAAGGCGAAGTCCGACGCCGACTACCGCGCCCGGAAGAAGCAGGCCGAGACGGAGCGCGTCCGCCTGACGAAAGCCGCGAAGGTGGCGAAGGCGACTGGGAAGAAGGTCCGCGTGAAGGTCGCGGCGGTGAAGCCGCGTCCGGTCGTTCCGGCGCTCGACCTCGGCTTCGAGGCGCTGGCCAAGTCGACGCGGAAGCTGACCCGCGCCGAATCGTGCCTCCTCTTCGCGTCGGCGCTCCGGCTCCACTCCGGGCAGGTCTCCGCGCTCCAGCGCGCCGCCGCGCGCGTTCCGACGAGCGGCTAGCGCCGCCCGCCGCACTTCCCTATCCTCGGGGGATGCCCCCGGCGCCTGGCGACACTCCCTTCCCGACGTCGACGCACAGGGGAAACGACCGCCCGGTTCTGGTTCGCGGCGAGGGGTGCCACGTGTGGGACCGCGAGGGACGCCGCTATCTCGATGCCACCTCCGGCGCCTTCTGCGTCACGCTCGGCTACACGAGGCCCGATCTGATCGCGGCGATGACGCGCGCCGCCGAGCGGCTCCCCCACGCGCGCCCCTCCCGGTTCGACAGCGAGGAGGCCGAGGCGTATCGCGCGGAGTTGCTCGAGGCGGCGGGCCCGCCGTTCACGCGCGTGCTGCTCACCTCCTCCGGTAGCGAAGCGGTGGACGCCGCGATCAAGGTGGCTATCACTTATCAGCGCGCGTTGGGGCGCGAGAAGCGAACCGCGATCCGTTCGCTGCACGGTCAC
>JANOOP010000248.1:0-2998 GCA_031421415.1 Candidatus Eiseniibacteriota bacterium | reverse complement strand
CTGGCCGGTTGTTTTCGGGGTCCTCGGCGCGCATCATCGACCTCCATGAGCCGATACTCGTCATCGCACGCGCCCGCGCCGCCGCGGCTTCCGGCCGCCGCCCTGGTGCTTGCCGTGATGGGATTCGCGGCGCTCGGGTGCGGCGGCAACTCCTCGCGCTCCAGTGTCTCGCCTCCGCCGCCCGCCGACTCGGACTACGAGGCGGTGCGCGTCTTCACGGGGCTCTCCGCGCCGGTCGATCTTCAGGCGCCGCTCGGCGACACCGCCCGCGTCTTCATCGTCGAGCAGACCGGCTTCGTCAGGATCGCCAGAAACGGCACGCTCCTCCCCCGCCCCTTCCTCGACATCTCTTCCCTGGTGAGCGGCGGCAGCGAGCAGGGCCTTCTGGGCCTCGCGTTCCACCCCCTGTACGCCACGAACGGTCGCTTCTACATCCACTACACGAACAAGGCGGGCGACACGCGGCTCGCGGCGTACCGCGTCTCGGGCGATCCCGACAGCGCCGACCCGGCCGAGACGCCTGTCCTCTCGGTGGACCAGCCCTACTCGAACCACAACGGGGGACAGATCGCGTTCGGACCCGATGGCTTCCTCTACATGGCCCTCGGCGACGGCGGATCGGGCGGCGACCCGCACGGGAACGGACAGTCGCTCGCGACACTCCTCGGCAAGATCCTGCGCCTCGACGTGGACGGCGGAGCGCCGTACGTCATCCCTCCCACGAATCCCTTCGCGGGGCGAACCGACGCGAGGGGGGAGATCTGGTCCTACGGCCTTCGGAACCCGTGGCGCTTCGCCTTCGACTCCGCCACCGGCGCCATGTGGATCGGCGACGTGGGGCAGAACGAGTGGGAAGAGATCGACGTCGAGCCGGCCGGGACGGGAGGGCGGAACTACGGATGGAATCGGATGGAGGGAACGCACTGCTATCCGCCTGGATCGGTCTGCGACACGACGGGGCTGATCCGCCCCGTGCTCGAATACGACCACGGCTCGGGCTGCTCGGTTACCGGTGGCACTGTCTATCGGGGGGCGGAGCTAGCCGAACTCGGCGGCACCTACTTCTACGGGGATTTCTGCACCGGGCTCGTCCGGAGCGCGCGCCTGGGCCCCGCCGGAACGGTGGAAACGCGCGATTGGACCGCGGCGCTCCGTCGCGTCACGGGTGAGCCGATGCGCCAGCTCTCCTCGTTCGGACTGGACGGCAGAGGAGAGCTCTACCTGCTACTCCTCGACGGCGACGTCTACAGGCTCCGCCGAAAGCCGTAGTCTCTTTCATCCGCTTCCCGGCGGAGGTTAAGCTCCCGCGTCCAGGGCCGCGCGCGCCGAGACCAGCAGCGGTTCAGCCGAGACGGGGCCGTTCACGGCCGCCCGCATCCAGGCATCCGGCGTGAGGCGCCCCAGGCGCATGATCCGCTCCACTTCCTCGCCGAACGGAACCTGCCTCAGCCTCCCGGCCAGCTGGAATGCCACGATGTGCCCGATGGCGTAGTCGGGGAGGTACATCGCCGCGTTCACGATATGGGAGTAGATCGCGAGGAGTTCCACGTCGCGGACGCCGTAGTGCGGCGCGAACCACCGGTTCCAGACCTCGCGGGCCGCGCCAAGGACCGCCTCGCGCGTTTCGGCGGGCGTGGCCCGCGGGTGCGCGTAGAGCCAATTCCAGATCTTCATGTCGAGGAGGCTCACGCCCGCGATTTCAACCGTCATCCAGAGGCTGTGAATCGCCTCGTGGCGCCGCGCCTCGTCTCCCTTCGATCCGAGGCCGAGGACGGCGAGGTCGTATCCCTGGAACGTGAAGGCTAGCGCCTCCGTGAAGGCGGTGTTCGGCACGCCGTTCAGCGCCCAGTGGTCGATCGCGTTCAGCGAGAAGACCTGCTCGACGTTGTGCCCCAGCTCGTGCATCGCGACGTTATATCCCTGGAAGTTCATCCCGCCGGCCGGAACGCGCGTGCGGAGGTGCGCCTTGTCCTCGCGACGCTGCGCGCCCGAGGCATGGCCCGCGCCGCGCGCCGAATCGACGACGATCCTCTCCGCCAGCCAGGCTGCGCGGGCAGGGGCGAAGCCCAGTTGCCGCAAGATTTCGGGGATCGCCGCCTGAAACGCCTCGAGGTTCGGGAAGCGCTGCCTCGCCACTGCGTCGAGTTCCTCCTCGCGCCGAGACCCCCGAGGAAGGTAGCCCGTGTACCAGAGATCGAACGGCTCCAGCGGGCGCCCCAGCCGCTCCGCGATCCGCCGCGCCACGCGTCCCACTTCCGGCGCGTCGAGGATGGAGACGAGGAGCGCCTCCACTTCCCGCTCCGGCATCTGGCGACCGAGGTCGAAGCGCCGCTGGATGAAGGTCGGCGCCGTCGGCGCGTAGGGGTCGATGGCGCGGAGCGCGTGGAAGACTTCGAGGAGCCGCGCGTAGCGCGTGTCGGGCTCCCGCTCCGCGAGATCGCTCCGGGGGGACGTGCCGTCGATCGGCCGAACCTCGTTCGTTTCGGGCGCCCAGAGAAGATCGGGATTCGAACGGACCGCGACCGGTATCTCCTGCCGCACGATCCGCTCCATGATCGTCTGGATGAGCCGCTGCTTCTCCAACCCCGCGGCGCCGGCGGCGTAGTCGCCCTTCAACTCGTCGCGCAGGCCCCAGTGCGTGATGAGGTGAAGCCCGTCGGGAAAGATCCGCCGCCCATCCCGGGTCGTCACGCGGTCCATCAAGATGTTGTACTCGGAGATGTAGACTTCGGCCGCGTTGAACGCGCGCGTCGTCTCCTGCTGGAGCTCCGCGGGCACGCGCATGGCGAAGCGGTCCATGAGACAGGAGCGCGCCCACGCCTCGCGGCTCCACGTCCCGCCGTCGCGTAGCCGCTCCTCCAGCCGGTGAACGGGGAAATTGAGAAGTGCCAGGAAGGCGACCTTCGTGCGGAAGAGATCGGGCTCCACGTGCGCAAAGAAATCCATGTTCGCGAAGAGGAGATCGACCGGCTCCAGCGGGCCGGTGTCGGTGTCCATC
>JANOOP010000247.1:0-3986 GCA_031421415.1 Candidatus Eiseniibacteriota bacterium | reverse complement strand
AGGCCCTCGCTTCCGTCGCCGCCACATCCCGAACTGCCCGTGCCGCAAGGGGTTAGAAATCGTTCGCTTTTCCGTTGACGTGCCCTTGCGGGGTCCGTACCTTCCCGACGCGGTTTTCCGAAATGCTCCGCGCGCTCGCGGGCACCCCAGGATTCGAGGAGCCGGAGATGAGCTGGCACGAAATGGAAGGAATTGGCGACGCGATGGAACTCTCGCCCCGGCGGTCCGATCCCTACGGCGATCGCGATCCGACGGAGCAGGGTGATGATCCCGAGGAAGTGGAGGAGGACGACGACGAGCTCGAGGAGGACGACGACGACGACGATGACGATGACGACGACGACGACGAGGAAGAGGAGACCGACGAGGACGAGAGCGAATCCCGCTACTAGTCCTCCAGGCGAATTCCTCTCTCGTTCCATTGCCGCGCGGCTCCGTGCCGCGCGGCTTCGTTTCGGAGGTGCTCCCGTGTCCGCCCCATCCCGCCGCACCCGTCTCGCCGCGCCCGCGCCGCGTCTCTTCCTCGGCGTGGCGCCGGAGGAGTCGCGCCTCGATCGCGCCCGCGTCGCGGTGATCCCCGCGCCGTTCGACCAGACGACGTCGTATCTGCCCGGAACGCGCTTCGGCCCTCGCGCCATTCTCGAGGCGTCGCGGCAGGTGGAGTTCTTCGACGAGGAACTCGACCGCGAGCCGTTCGAGATCGGCGTCACGACGCTCGAGGAGATCGAGATCGACCCGGCCGACATCGAGGCCGGCATGCGCCGTCTGGAAGAGACGGTGGAGGCGGTCGCGGAGAAGGGAATCGTGCCGTTCACGCTGGGCGGCGAGCATTCGCTGACGCTGGCCCCGGTGGCCGCGCTCCAGCGGCGCTTCCCGGCGCTCTCGGTGCTTCAACTCGACGCCCACCTCGATCTCCGCGATTCGTACCAGGGGACGCGGCTGAGCCACGCCTCCGTCATGCGGCGAATCCGCGATCTCGGCGTTCCGACCGTGGCGGTCGGAATCCGGAGTGTCTCGCGCGAGGAGGCCGATTACGTGCACGCCGAGAAGGCGCCGGTCTACCTGGGCCGCGAGATCCGCGCGAAGGGGCTCCCGGTGGATGAGATCGTCGAGCGGCTGGGAAACCCCGTCTACATCACCGTCGATCTCGATGCGTTCGACCCCGCCTACGTTCCCGGTGTCGGGACCCCCGAGCCTGGCGGTCTCACCTGGGACGAGGGGCTGCGGCTCCTGCGCGCGGTCTTCGAGCGGCGTCAGGTCGTCGGCATGGACCTCGTGGAACTCTGCCCGATCCCGGGGCAGATCGTCTCCGACTTCTTCGCCGCCAAGCTCGCCAGCAAGATGATCGGCTATCTCGGACTTGCCCCCGAGATCGGAACGCCGAAACCCCCGACGCGGCGGAAGCGTTGAGGGCCGCGTGAAGCGCGCCCGTCTCGCCAAGAATCAGGACCGCCGGATCCGCTCCGGGCATCCGTGGGTCTTCAGCAACGAGATCGCGGAGGTCGAGGGATCGCCCCCGCCCGGCGCGGAGGTGCTCGTCGAGGACCACCGCGGCATGCCCGTGGGCGTCGGGCTCTACAATCCGCACTCATTGATCGCCATCCGCCTCTTCAGCCGTCGTGTGCGACCGATCGACGAGGCCCTCTTCCGGGACCGCATCGGACGCGCGCTGACGCTTCGCGAACGGATCCTCCCGGTCGAGACCACCTACCGACTGATTCACGGCGAGGGAGACTTCCTCCCCGGCCTGATCGTCGACCGATACGGCGACTACCTCTGCGTGCAGAGCCTGACCGCCGGCATCGAGGCGCGTCTGGACCTGATCCTCGATCTGCTGCAGGAGCTGATTCGTCCGAAGGGGATCGTCTGCCGCCGGGACGGCTCCGGGCGCACGCTCGAGGGGCTCGAACGGATGGAACCGCTGGAGCGCGGGGAGGTCCCCGAACTCATCGACGCGCCGTACGAGGGATACGTCCTCACCATCGACCTTCGCGGCGGGCAGAAGACCGGCGAGTTTCTCGATCATCGCGAGAACCGCAAGCGCGTGGCGCGCGAGGCGCACGGCAAGCGCGTGCTCGACCTCTACTGCCACACCGGACTCTTCGCGCTCCACTGCGCGGCGGCGGGGGCGCGCAGCGTGCTCGGCATCGACTCGAGCCGGCCCGCGCTGGAACGCGCGCGCGAGAACCACCGGCGGAACGCCCCGATGAAGGACGTGACGTTCCGGGAGGCGCGCGTGGAGGACGTGGTCCGCGCCTTCGGTCGCGAGGAAGAACGCTTCGACCTGATCGTTCTCGATCCGCCCGCCCTCGTGAAGAGCCGGAAGACGCTCGACGAAGGGGTTCGGAAATATGTCACGCTGAACGCCTCGGCCATGCGCCTCCTGGCCCCGGGAGGGACGCTGGCGACGGCGACCTGCTCGCATCACGTGGACGCCCCGGCGTTCCTCGACGTGCTTCGCACGGCGGCGAAGATGGCGGGCGCCCGCTTCCGTCTCGTGGAGGTGATGGGACAGAGCCGCGACCACCCGGTCCTCCTGGCGGCGCGCGAGACGGCCTATCTCACGATGGTGCTGGCCGAGCGGATCGACGGTCCCACGCCCGGCGCCCCCTCCGACGACGTGCTGCCGGACGACGCGGCCGAGGAGAGCGCGCCATGACCGAGACCCCCGAGACTCCCACGAATCCGCCCGACGCGACGGCCCCGGGGCCGGGCGCCGCGCCGGCCCCGGAAACCATGTCGAACCGGGACCTCTTCCTGGGACTCATCCATTCGTTCCAAGCGGCGGCCATGCAGCAGCTGGGGAAGACCGCGAATCCCTTCACGCAGGAGATCGAGCGCGATCTGCCGCAGGCGCAGCTCTCGATCGACATGCTGCGGATGCTGGAGGAGCGGACGAAGGGGAACCTGACCTCCGAGGAGTCGCGATTCCTCGCGCACGTGCTGCGCGAGCTTCAGCTCCACTACGTGATGGAGCTGGATGCGGAGAAGAAGCGGGGTCCGGCGGAGGGCGGCGCCGCGGGCGAGGGCGGCGCCGCGCGCGCCTAGGCGCCGGAAGAGGTTTCGCCGCGTTCCTCGCGCTTCACCGCTTCCCAGAACCGGTCCAGCTCGGGAAGCCCGGCCTCCTCCACGGAGCGTCCGTCGGCGCGGAGCATCTCGGCCACGCGGTCGAAACGGCGGCGGAATTTCGCCGTGGCGGCGCGCAGGCGGGCCTCGGGGTCGGTCTTCACGAAGCGCGCGAGGTTTACCACCGCGAAGAGGAGATCGCCGATCTCCTCGGCCACCTCCTCCTCGTGGCCCGCCCCGATCGCCGTTTCGACCTCCCCGACCTCCTCCCTCAATTTCGCCACCACGTCCGCCACGCGCTCCCAGTCGAAGCCGACCGCCGCCGCCTTCTCCTGCGCGCGGAACGCCTGGAGGAGGGCCGGGAGCGCCTTGGGGCTCTTTCCGAGGAGCGACGCATGCCCGCCACCTTCCCGCCGCTTCCGCTCCTCCCACTGCCGGAGGACGCCCTGCGTGTCGAGTTCCATCGGCGCCTCGAAGACGTGGGGATGTCGCGCGATCATCTTCGCGATGTTGCCGCGGAGGACCTCGGCGGGTGTGGCGCCGCCCTCCTGCTCGTGGCGCACCGCGAGGAAGAAGGCGAGGAAGAGAAGATCGCCCAGTTCCTCCGACGTCGCGGGGCGGTCGCCGTCGGCGATCGCCTCGGCGACCTCGTGCGCTTCCTCCACGACGTAGGGGGAGAGGGACCGGAGGGTCTGCTCGCGGTCCCAGGGGCAGCCGTTCGGCCCCGAGAGGTGCCGGACGAGATCGAGAAGCGATGCCGAGGCGGACGCGAGCGAGTCGCGGTCGGGAGCGGGCGGCGACCGAAGTTCTTCGGGCGAAGGCATCGGGCGAGTGTACGGGCGGCGACGTTCCCTTGTCCACGCGGCGCCGCCCTCCTGTGGCGCCGCCCTCCGCCGTCCACGCGGCGCCGCCCTCCGCCG
>JANOOP010000246.1:0-3999 GCA_031421415.1 Candidatus Eiseniibacteriota bacterium | reverse complement strand
CCGAGCATGGCCTGGACCGCGCGAAGGTCGGCGCCGCGCTCCAAAAGGTGCGTGGCGAAACTGTGCCGGAGGGCGTGCGGATGGCTGGCCACGTTAGGTCCCAGACGCGCCAGGAGCCCGCGAATGTCTCGTTCCAGCGTTCGCGTGGTCGCGGCCGCCGCGCCCCGGCCGAAGATAATCGGATCGCTGGGAGCCGGCTCGCGCCCGAGCGCCGCCCAGTAGCGCCGGAGCGCCTGGAGCGCGCGTCCCCCGAGCGGCACGACGCGCTCGCGGGAGCCTTTGCCGAGCACGCGCACGAGGCGACGCTTCTCGTCGAGCCCGCTTCGCGTGAGACCCGCGAGTTCCCCGACGCGGAGGCCCGCGCCGTAGAGGCATTCGGCCGCCGCCACCGCACGGCAGGCGCGGGGATCGTCCTTCGCCGCGACCGCGGCCTCGTCCAGCAGCGCGTTCAGCGCCGCCTCGCCGAGCGCCGAGGGAAGCGTCTCCGGAAGCGAGACACGCGGGAATCCGCCTCTCGCTTCCCCTACCGGTTCCCCGCGGCGCTCCAGATAGCGGAGGAATCCCCGCACGGCCGCCAGCGAACGGGCCAGGGTCCGCGCGTGGATCCGCTGGCGCGCGTCGATCCGCTCCAGGGAGCGGGCCGCGGCGAACGCCGCGATCAACTCGGCCGTGAGATCGCGCGGCACGGCCACGGGCCGCTTCAGCCGCGAACGGGCGAACGCCTCGAAGCGGCGAAGCTCGTCCGCGTAGGCGCGCCGCGTCGCGTCCGCGTAGCGGCGCTCCACCAGATGGCGCTCGAACTCAGCGATCCACCGTTCCACTCAGCTCCTCCGCCCCCTCCGCGCCTTCCTCGCCGAACTTCGCCTTGCACTTCGGGCACTGCTGGTAGTCGCCCTTCGACTTCGTGTGCTTCTGAACCAAGATGGAATAGGCGCAGGCGGGACAGGGCTGCTTCAACGGCCGGTCCCATAGCCCGAAGGTACAGGCCGGGTAGGCGCTACAGCCGAAGAAGTTCTTGCCCCGCTTCGTGCGACGTTCCACCAGCTCGCCCTTCCCGCATTCGGGACAGGGGATCTGAAGCGTGAAGGGGCGCGTCCCCTTGCAGTCGGGATAGCTGGCGCAGGCCAGGAACTTCCCGAACCGGCCGGTGCGCACGCGCATGACGCCGCCGCAGGTCGGACAGGGCACGTTCGGCGCCTCCACGGGTACCTCGTCCTCCATCGGCATCGTCGTCTTGCACTCGGGATACTTTGGACACGCGAGGAACGGCCCGTTTCGCCCGAACTTCTTTACCATCTTCGAGCCGCACTTCGGGCACTCCTTGTCCGTTTCCTCCACCAGCGAGGCCTTCACCTCGTCCTGCGTCGCTTCCGCCGCGGCCAGGTCCTTCTCGAACGGCTTGTAGAACTCGGTCACCACGTCGACCCAGGGATCCTTCCCCATCTCCACGTGGTCGAGCCGTCCCTCGAGCCGCGCGGTGAACGCAACGTCGAAGACATCGGAGAAGGCCTTGGCGAGGATCTTCCAGACCGTCATGCCGAGGTCCGTGGGGACGAGCTTTCCGCGGTCGCGCGTCACGTAGTCCCGCGTGAGGATCGTTCCGACGATGGTCGCGTAGGTGCTCGGACGGCCGATTCCCTTCTCCTCCAGCGTCTTCACCAGGGTCGCCTCGGTGTAGTGCGGGGGCGGTTCGGTGAAATGCTGCTCCGGGAGGACGCCGTGCGAGGCGAGCGCGTCACCCTGCGCGAGCGCGGGGAGCTTGCTCTTCCCCTCCTCCGCGTCCTCGATGAGCGCCGTCGCGTAGGCCCGGGCGAAACCGTCGAACTTGATCCGGCTCCCCGACGCGCGGAGCAGGAACGCCCCGGCGGTGATCTCGGCCGTCGTCGTGAGGACCAGCGCCGGATTCATCTGGGACGACACGAAGCGCTGCCAGACGAGCTCGTAGAGCTTGAACTGATCGGGCTCCAGGTGCGACCGGAGCGACGCCGGCGTCCGCGAGACCGCCGTCGGGCGGACCGCTTCGTGCGCGTCCTGCGAGGTCTCGCGCGAGCGATACTGGCGCGCCACCTCCGGAAGATAGGGAGCGCCGAAGGTGTGCTGGATGTAGTTCCGAACCTCCGCGATCGCGTCGGGCGAGACGCGCGTCGAGTCGGTACGCATGTAGGTGATCAAGCCGGTGGAGCCCTCGGCGCCGAGATCGATCCCCTCGTAGAGCTGCTGCGCCAGGACCATCGTCTTCTGCGCCGAGAAGCGATGACGGCGGAACGCATCTTGTTGCAGCGTGCTCGTGATGAACGGCGCGCCCGGATTCCGCTTCTTCTCCTGCGTCCGGAGCGACGCGACGGTGAAGCGCTCGTTCTCGAGTTCGGCCGCCTCCGCGCGCGTTCCCGCCTCGTTCGTCAGAACGAGCTTCGCTCCGTTCTTCTTTTGGACCCGCGCCCGGAACAGCTCGCCCGCGGGCGTCTCCAGGTCGGCGTCGATGGTCCAGTATTCCTGCGGCGTGAAGGCGCGAATCTCGCTCTCGCGCTCGCAGATGAGCCGGAGCGCCACGCTCTGCACGCGACCCGCGGAGAGGCCGTAGCGGACCGTCTTCCAGAGATAGGGGCTCACCTTGTAGCCGACCAGCCGGTCGAGAATGCGGCGCGCCTGCTGCGCCTGCACCTTCGCCATATCGATGTCGCGCGGCTTCGTCAGCGCTTCCTCGATGCCGCGCTTCGTGATCTCGTAGAACGCGAGACGGCGGAGCTTCGAGGCATCCTCGCCCAGCGTCTCCGCCAGATGCCATGCGATCGCCTCTCCCTCGCGGTCAGGGTCGGGGGCGAGGTAGATCAGCGCCGCTCGCCGCGCGCTCGCCTTGAGATCCTTGACGATGTTGCCCTTCCCCTTGATGAGCACGTAGGAAGGGGCGAAGCCGGCCTCCACGTCGACGCCCAGTTTGCTCTTCGGAAGATCGCGGACGTGTCCGTTCGAGGCCCTCACTTCGTAGCCGGGGCCGAGGTACTTCCCGATGGTCCGGGCCTTGGCGGGCGACTCGACGATGACGAGGTTCAGGCCGCTCCGGCCACTGGAGGCGCTCGACCGCGCGCGGGCGGGCTTGGCCGCCTTCTTCTTCGCGGCGGTCGATTTCGGCTTGGCGGCGCGTCCGGCTGCCTTCGCGGCGGGAGCTTCCTTCTCGGCCGGAGCCAGGATGGTCTTGACCGGGGGTCGCTTCGATCGTTTGGCGGGCATCTAGTGCACCCAGGAGGGGTTGCCGGGATCGAACTCGACGCCGTGCTCGTCGTCGAACCAGCGGATGAGCACGGACGTGGCGAGCTCCTTGGCGGTCGCTTCCGTATCCAGGAGCGACGCGTCCTCTCGGGCGCGGGCCATGATTTCCTCGAACTGCTCGGGGCTCACGCGCCCCTTCTCCACAAGGCCGTAGAGGTAGCGGTACCCCGGTGCGTCGAGGTAGGCGCGCTCGGACGCGGTCGGTACACGGACGCTATGCCGCGGCGTCGAGGGGTCTGTGGAGAAGTCTTCCCGCGCGTACGGCTCGAGCGCGCGAAAGATCAGCTCGAACGCCTGGTTCACCGTGTCGGCGTTGTGGCTCCCAGAATCGAGCACCTGCGTGAGCTCGAGGAGCGCGTCCTCGTCCCCGTCCACGTACGCCTTCAGCTGTTCCACGATCAGAAACACCATCTCGCGAACGCTGTCATCCATCGGATGTCCTCCTTCGGTTTAGGCGCCGTGACATTTCTTGAATTTCTTTCCACTTCCGCAAGGGCAGGGATCGTTTCTTCCAATTTTAGGATCAACCCTTACCGGCATTTGCTTTACAGGCGTTGATGGATCGAAATAATCTTTTTCATTGGCTCCGTAATCATCCCCCGCAGCATCTATCGCCGCCTTGTTCACATTCATCCTGCTCATATCCGTTTTTTGCCCACGGCCTTCTTTAATTTTTCCTGATTCAGTTTGTTCTATGGGTATACTGGCATGGCAGAGAAAACTAACAATTTC
>JANOOP010000245.1:0-9860 GCA_031421415.1 Candidatus Eiseniibacteriota bacterium | reverse complement strand
TGGGAAAGTATTTCTTCGATGGGGTTGGTAGTATATGCATATTCCTGATTCTGATAGTTCATGGCACAGCTTTGTTGAAACTTTCAATTATTTTTGTGAGACAGCTTTGAGTCGCCAGGCGCTGCGTTCCGCCCGTGCCAGGAAGAACGCCGAGCAAAACTTCGGGAAGTCCGATCTTGCCGGCGTTCCGCTTCGCGATGCGGATGTCGGCCGCCATCGCGATCTCCAGCCCGCCGCCGACGCAGTGGCCGTTCAGCGAGGCGATGACCAGCTTCGGCGTCTGCTCCAGGCGGTTCAGCGTCTCGTTGGCGTGGAGGCAGAAGTAGTACTTGAAGTAGGGATTCACCGACTGGAGCATCTTGATGTTCGCGCCGGCGCAGAAGAACTTCTCCCCCGCGCCGCGCATCAGGATGACGTGGACGCCTTCGTCGAAGCGGGCCTTGAGGATGGCGTCGTCGATCTCCCGCATCATTTCGTAGGTGTAGGTGTTGGCCGGCGGATCGCAGAGTTCCAGGATCGCGACGCCGTTCTCGACGTGGTACCGGCAGAGATTGCCCGTGGCCGGCGAATTCATCGTTTCGGGTGTCACCGGTGCTACCTCCTTCGTCTTCGATAGTGAGGCCGCGGTCGGCCGCCTCGGGATGGACGGAACTCGATGCGGAAAGTATAGCCCAGCGGGGAGGACGAGCGACCCTCGAACTTCGGAGCGGTCATGCGATCAGCTCAGGTCGACCCAGACGCTCTTCGTCTGGAGATAGAAATCGAGACCCGCCTGGCCCGACTCGCGGCCGAACCCCGACGCCTTGTAGCCGCCGTACGGCGAGGCGGCGTCGTAGAGGTTGTAGGCGTTGATCCAGACTGTCCCCGCCTGGAGCGCGCGTGCGGCGCGGTGAGCCTTCTTGATGTCGCGCGTCCAGATTCCCGCGGCCAGGCCGTACGCGGTCTCGTTCGCCATGGCCAGCGCCTGATCGAAATCGTCGAACTCGATCACGGAGAGGACCGGGCCGAAGATCTCCTCCCGCGCGATGGTCATGTCGTTTCGCACGCCGTCGAAGATCGTCGGCTTGTAAAAGTAGCCGCGTCCGTCGCCCACGACGGCGCGCTCTCCCCCGATCACGAGTCGGGCGCCTTCCTTCTTCCCGAGTTCGACGTAGCGCTCGATCTTCTCCAGCTGCGCCTTCGACGTCTGCGCGCCGAGCCGGGTCCTCGGGTCCATCGTGTCGCCCTGCGTCATCTTGGCCGCGCGCTCGGCGATCTTCTCGATCAGCGGCTCGCGGAGCCCCTTCTGCACGAGGAGGCGCGAGCCCGCGGTGCAGACCTCGCCCTTGTTGTAGAAGATGGCGCCCATAGAGCCGCGCGCCGCCAATTCCAGATCGGCGTCCTCCAGCACGATGTTGGGCGACTTCCCGCCCAGCTCGAGGGAGAGTTTCTTCAGTGTCTTCGACGCGTTCGTCATGATCGTCTGCCCGGTCGTCGTCTCCCCGGTGAAGGCGATGCCGGCCACGCCGGAATGCGCCACCAGCGACGCGCCCGCGGTCGTCCCGAATCCGGGCACCACGTTCAGCGCGCCGGCCGGGAGGCCCGCTTCCAGCGCCAGCTCTCCCAGGCGGAGCGCCGTGAGCGGCGTCTCCTCCGCCGGCTTCAGCACGACGGCGTTCCCCGCGGCCAGCGCCGCCGCCACCTTGCGCGCGGCGATGAGGAGCGGGAAGTTCCAGGGCACGATGAGGCCGACGACGCCGAGCGGCTCGCGAAGCGTGTAATTGAGGTAGGGGCCGCTGACCGGAATGGTCGCCCCTTCGATCCGCGTCGCCGCGCCGGCGTAGTAATAGAAGACCTCCGCCGTGAGCGGAATGTCGACGCGCGTCGTCTCGGCGATCGGCTTTCCAGCGTCGAGCGTTTCCAGCCGGCCGAGTTCGTCGTTGTGCTTCGTGATGAGATCCGCGATCCGCCAGAGGATCTTGCCGCGCTCCGCGGCCGACATCTTCCCCCAGGGTCCGTCCAGCGCCGCGCGTCCCGCACGGACCGCCGCGTCGACGTCGGGCGCGTCGGCCTCGGCGATCTCCATCAGCGTCTCGCCGTTCGCCGGGTTCAGGGTGGGGAAGCGCTTGCCGCTCTGGGCCTCTCGCCATTCGCCGCCGATCAGGAGCTTTCCGCCCGAAGCGAGGAGCGGCGTGGTCAACTTGGTACCGGGGGTATCGGGAGCATCGCTGGCATGGGGGGTCATGGTGATCTCCGTCTAGGTCGTGGGGTATTCGTACACGCCGCGACCCACCTTGCGGCCGAGGCGTCCGGCCTTCACGTATTGCACGTGGAGCGGGTTGGGGCGGAATCGTTCGCCGAGGGCCTGGTGCAAGTATTCCAGGATGAAGAGGCGCGTGTCGAGGCCGACCAGGTCGACCATCTCGAACGGTCCCATGGGGTGGTTCAGTCCCAGCTTCAACGCCTTGTCGATGTCGCGCGCCGAGGCGACTCCGGTCTCCAGCATCGCGAAGGCCTCGTTCCCGATGAGGACGTTCACGCGGGACGTGACGAAGCCGGGCGATTCGCGCACCTGCACGGTCTCCTTCCCCATCGCCAGGGAGACCTCCTCCACCAGTTTCAGCGATTCCTCGTCGGTTTCGAGACCGCGCACCAGCTCGATCAGGCGCATCCGGTGAACCGGGTTGAAGAAGTGCATCCCCACGAAGCGCTTGGGGCGGCCCGATGTCGCCGCGAGTTCGGTGATGCTGAGCGAGGACGTATTCGTCGCGATGATCGCGTCGGGCGAGAGATAGGGCGCCACGCCGGCGTAGACCTCCGCCTTGAGTCCGACGTGCTCCGAAACCGCCTCGATCACCAGATCGGCCCCCTTGGCGCCCGCCGCCGATCCAGCCCACTGGAGATTTTCCTCGATCGAGCGAAGCGCGGCCGCGTCCCAATCGCCCTTCTCGCGGGCGCGATTCACGATCTTGTCGATCTCGGCCCGCGCGGAGGCTGCGGCCGGAGGGTGCGGCTCGATGACGCGGGTGTCGAAGCCGGCCTTGGCGGCCACGAGGGCGATCCCGCGGCCCATGACGCCGGCCCCGACTACCGCGATGGTTCGTATCGGCTTATGGCTCATCCATGCTCCTTGGGTGGCAGGGAAGGGAAGACTCTCGCACCGGCGGGAAGTCGGGGTCAAGCGCGGCGGGGAGTGGTACCATTCCCGCATGTTGTTACGGAGACTTCTCGGCACCGGCGCTTCACGGAGGAATTGGCAGTGATGATCTTGGTCACGGGTGCCGCTGGCACCACGGGTAGCGAAGTCGTACGCCTGCTGGCGGCAAAGGGGATTCGGGTCCGCGCCCTGGTGCGCAATCCTGACAAGGCGAGGCTGTTTCACGGCCCCGGCGTCGAAGTCGTCGTCGCGGACCTCGAGAAGCCCGCGACCCTCGACTCCGCCCTGAAGGGGGTCGACAAGGTCTACCTCGTCTCCTCGCCCGACCCGCGCGTCGGCCTCCTCCACGGCAACCTCATCGAATCGGCCAAGCGCGCGGGCGTGAAACAGATCGTCCGACTCTCGGTCCTCGGAGCCGCCACGAACTCGCCGAGTCAGCTCCTCAAGTGGCACGGCGAAGTGGATGAGCGACTCTCCCGCTCTGGCCTCTCCTACGTCATCCTCCGGCCCCATTCCTTCATGCAGAATCTGCTCGCCGCCCGCGCGTCCATCCAGAGCGAGGGCAAGCTCTACGCGCCGATGAAGGAGGGCAAGGTCAGCCTCATCGACGCGCGCGACATCGCGGCTTCCGCGGCGGCGGTGCTGACGTCCGAGGGACACAGCGGACGGTTGTACGAACTGACGGGGCCGGAAGCGCTCACCTACGCGACGATCGCGGAGAGGCTCGGAGCGGCCGTCGGGCGGACGGTGCAGTACGTCGACGTGCCGCCGGAGGCGGCGCGGGAGGGGATGATCGCGGCGGGATATCCGGCGTGGCTCGCGGACGCGCTCGTCGAACTCTACTCGGTTCACGCGACCGGTGCGGCCGCGGACGTCTCGGGCACCGTGGAGAAGCTGACGGGGAAGAAGCCGCGGTCGCTCGAGGTGTTCGCGAAGGATTTCGCGGGGGTGTTCTCCGGGAACGCCCCGGCCGAAGCCTGAACTACACGCGCGGGAGGGTGACCCCCACCTGCGACTGGTACTTGCCCGCCTTGTCCTTGTAGGAAACCTCGCACTCCTCGTCGCTCTCGAAGAAGAGAATCTGTGCGATCCCCTCGTTCGCGTAAATCCGCGCGGGGAGCGGCGTCGTGTTCGAGACCTCCAGCGTCACGTAGCCCTCCCACTCGGGCTCCAGCGGCGTCACGTTCGTGATGATGCCGCAGCGCGCGTACGTCGATTTCCCGACGCAGATCGTGAGCGTCTTCCGGGGGATGCGGAAATATTCCACGCTCCGCCCCAGCGCGAACGAGTTCGGCGGCACGATGCAGACGTCACCCTTGAAATCGACGAACGACTTGGGATCGAAGTTCTTCGGGTCGACGATGGTGGAGTTGATGTTGGTGAAGATCTTGAACTCGTCGGCGATGCGCAGGTCGTAGCCGTACGACGAGATCCCGTACGAGACGACGCCATTCCGGACCTGCTTCTCTTCGAACGGCTCGATCATCTTGAACTGCTCGCACATCCGCCTGATCCACTTATCGCTCTTGATCATCGCGTCACGGGCTCCTATCTCGGTACGTCCCTCTGGAACGGCGGATTGTGCCATGCGCCCCCGGGTAGTGTAAACTCCTCCCCCATGTCGCGACGCATCTACCTGGAAACCTACGGCTGCCAAATGAACGTGGCCGACTCGGAACTGATGCTGGGGCAGCTTTCCCGGGCCGGCTACGACCGGACCGAGAAACCGGCCGAGGCGGACGTCATCCTGCTCAACACGTGCGCCATCCGGGAACACGCCGAGCAGCGGGTCTACGGGCGGCTGGGAGAACTTAGCCGGCACAAGGTGCGCCGCCCCGGGGTCCTCCTGGGCGTCGCCGGATGCATGGCCCAGCATCTGAAATCGCGCCTTCTGGAAAAGGTGCCGGCCGTCGACCTAGTCGTCGGCCCCGACGGCTACCGCGATCTCCCCGAACTCATCGAGCAGGCCCGCGACGAACCGACTCTGGCCGTCCGTCTCTCTCGCGTGGAGACCTACGGCGATCTGGCGCCCGCGCGCGCCGACGGCGTGCGCGCCTGGATCAGCATCATGCGCGGCTGCGACAAGTTCTGCACCTTCTGCATCGTCCCCTACGTGAGGGGCCGTGAGCGGAGCCTTCCGATCGAGGAGGTCGTGCGGCAGGTGGAGCACGCCGCCGCCGAGGGATTCAAGGAGATCGTCTTCCTCGGCCAGACGGTGAACGCCTATCGCGACGGCGAGGCCGACTTTGCCGATCTCCTCCGCCGCGCCGACGCCGTCGACGGCATCGAGCGGATCCGCTTCTCCTCACCACACCCCAGCGAATTCACGGATCGAACGGTGGCGGCGCTGCGGGAGTGCGGAAAAGTGATGCCGCAGGTTCATCTCCCGCTCCAATCGGGATCGAACCGCGTACTGGAGCGGATGAAGCGGATCTACACGATCGAGGAATACGAGTCCCTGGTGGCCCGGCTGCGCGCGGCGGTGCCCGATCTCTCGCTCTCCACCGACATCATCGTCGGATTCCCCGGGGAGTCCGCGGACGATTTCGACGAGACCCGGGCGGCGATGCGGCGCGTCGGCTACGACAGCGCCTTTCTCTTCAAGTATTCTCCGCGTCCCGGAGCGCGCTCCGCCGACTGGGAGGACGACGTCCCCGACGAGGAGAAAGCGCGGCGGATCACGCTCCTCATCGAGGATCAGAAGCGTGTGTCGCTGGAGAAGAACGCCGAGATGGTCGGCCGGGACCTGGAAGTTCTGGTCGAAGGACCGGCGAAGCGAAATCCCGAGAACTGGTTCGGCAAGACGCGGCAATTCAAGACGGCCGTCTTCCGGCATCGTGGCGAGTCCGTGGGGGGCCTCGCGACGTTCCGGGTGGCGGCGGTATCGGCCTACACGCTGTTCGGCGAGGGCGTTTCACGCACGGCCCGAGTCGAGGAGGACGCGATCCCCTGATTCCGAAGTCCCCGTCTCGCCTCGGACGGACGCGCCAACTCCCCCTCGCGGCGCGCCACGTGGCGATCTCCATCGGGCTCGTGATCGTGCTCGCGGCCTCGCTCGGCGCGGCGGTGGGCCCGGCGTGGGCGCTCACGCCCCCCGGTGTCCGCTACGACATCGCGGTACTCCTCGATACCCCGCGCCAGCAACTGGACGGGTGGGCCACCATCGGCTACCGCAGCGGCGCCGACTCCACCCTTCACGCGCTCTGGCTCCACGCTTACCCCAACGCTTTCTCCAGCCACCGGACCATCTACGGCCGGGAAGCCGAGCGCTACGGCGAGGACTACGATCTCCGCTTCGCGCCGCTCCGCGATCGCGGCTGGATGACGCTCGACTCGGCGTCGGTCGAGGGGATCGCGGCTCGCGTCACCCTCGAGGAAACGCTCGCGCGCATCGATCTGCCGCGACCGCTCGAGCCGGGAGACTCCACCAGCTTCCGTGTTCATTTCCGGGTCGGGATTCCGCGCGTCTTCGATCGCTTCGGGCATGCCGGCTCGCGCTACTCCATCGCGCAGTGGTACCCGAAGATGGTCGTCTACGACGAGCGGGGCTGGGCGCTCGATCCCTATCACTACTTCGCCGAGTTCTACGGCGAATTCGCCACCTACGACGTGGCGATCACGCTTCCGGACGAGCAGTGGGTGGGGGCGTCGGGCGTGCTCGTCGGCGCGAACGGCGGCGACAACGAGATCCCGCTGGAGCACGCCTCCGCCGACAGCGTGACCGTCCACCTCCGCGTCGTCGTCGCCGAGTCGCTGGCGGACCGCTGGCCGCGCGAGGCGCTCCGGCTGGAGCCGCTCGGCGGCGAGCCGGCGCCGATCCGCGTGCCGCGCGATTCGGCCGCGGTGTGGCGCGTTCCCGCGGGGGCGCCGCTCCACTACCGCTACGCGTGGGCCGAGAGCGCGGCCGCTCCGGCGCGGCTGGAGCGCGACGAGGAGGGGCGGCGCGGTCCGGTCCGGTTCCTCCTGGCCGCGCGCGACACGACCGTAACCGACACGATCCGCGCGCTCGCGGTGGCGGTGGCGGAGGCGGCAGGCGCCGACTCGTCGCTTTCCTCCCTGAAGACGCTCCGATTCCACGCCGAGCGGGTTCACGATTTCGCCTTCGTCACGGCGCCCGACTACGTGCGCGCCGACACGACCTGGAACGGCACTTCGATTCGGACGCTCCTCTATCGTGACGACGCGGTGAAATGGAAAGGAGCGCTCGGCTACACGGTCGACGCCTTCCGGCACTTCAGCGAGACCGTGGGCCCCTACATCTGGCCCCAGTTCACGACGGCGGAGTCGTACACCGCCGGAGGCGCCATGGAATATCCCATGCTGATCATGAACGACCCCTCGATCACGAGCGGCGAGTGGGAATATCTCGACGCGACGATCGCCCACGAAGTGGGGCACAACTGGTTCTACGGCATGATCGCCAACGACGAGCGCCGCCATCCGTGGCTGGACGAGGGCTTCGCGCAATTCATGGAGTCCCACTACACCGATCCCCGCTACCCGCGCGGGACCTGGAAGCACCGCGACAAGATCCGCTGGGCCGCGCCGGCGCGCTGGTACCAGGGCGACGAGGCCGCGCTCTTGGAACGCCATTACGCGCGCGACGAGGTGCTTCCTTCACTCGCCGCCGACGCCTGCCGCGGTTACCGTCAGTACGCGGTACAGGCGTACGACCGCCCCGCCGTCATGTTCCGGACGTTCCAGGGAATCGTGGGAGAAGAGCGTCTCCGCGCGTTTCTCGGCGAGATCTATCGCCGTGGCGTGGGGCGCCACATCCGCCCGGGCGACGTGACCGAGGCGGCGCGCGCCGCGACCGGGACCGACTACTCCGACTATTTCCGCCGCTGGACGGAGACGAGCGAGGTGCCCGACTTTGCGCTCGCCGGGTCGCGCCGCGAGCGGACGGAGTCCGGCTGGCGGACGACCGTGACGGTGCGCCGGAAGGGGGCGATGGACTTCGCGGTCCCCGTCGAGGCGCGCTACGCCGACGGCACAACGGAGACCAAGTGGGTCCCGACGCCGTCCGCCCGGAACGAGGTCGTCTTCGAGCATCGCGCTCCGCTGGTAAAGGCTGTCCTCGATCCCCGGCACGAGATCTTCGACGCCTACCGGCTCGACAATCAGGGAACGCTCCTGCCGCCGATGCGCATCCGGCCGCTCCTCGACGTCTCGACGACGGACGCGATGTCGGTCCTTGTCGGCCCGACGATCTGGCATGGACTCGCGGAGGGCGTGCGTCTCGGTGCCTGGATCGACGGGCGCTATCTGCCCGGCGCCGATTTCCCGCGCGGCATTCGATCGTTCGAGGGCGGCCTGAATGTCGGAACGCGCGATGGTTCGGTGGCGTGGCGCGCCGGCTACGCGCGGCGGGTCGGCGCCATCGGGGCGCGCGGGTCGGCGCGGGCGCTGGTCTCTCATGACGCGGGTCTCATCGACGCCGAACTGACCGTTTCGAATTGGATCACGGCTTCGGGGCGCCGGCATCCGTGGTGGACCTGGACGTTCACGGGGCAGTACCTCGACCGGGATGACGAGGACTCGTTCGATCGCGTCGATCGCGTCGATCCGATTCGATGGGACAGCGGACGGACGCTGAACGCCGTTGCTTCGCTGCGACTTGAAACAATGGGGCCGCGCCGAAGAGAATCGATCGTCGTCTCTGGTTCGCATGGCGTCGGAATCGGCGACCGGGGCGGGAGGCCGCGTCCAAGCTACGACCGGGCGAGCCTCGAGGCGCGCCAGTCGCTCGACCTGGGCGCCCAGGCGCGCCTTCATGTCGAGAGCCGCCTCTATGGTGGACTGGCATGGCGACAAGTCCCGGACGAGCGCCTCTTCGACGCCGTCGAGGCGACCCGACTCGAGACTCTCGGCCGTTTCTACGCGAACGATCGCGGCCCGCTCCGTGAGAGCGAACACTACTGGGCCGAGGGCGGCGGTGGGCTTCGCGGATACGTGGGCAGGACGCTCCTGGGCAAGCGGCTCCTCGCGGGGTCGGTCGAGGTTCGCCACGATCGCTGGCCCGTTTCATTGTTCGCGGATGCCGGTCGCGTGAACCCGGCGCCCTCCGATCCCGGCACGACGCCCACCACCCTGGCCGATGCGGGCATCGGCCTGCATATCGCCACGTTCCGCCTCTACGCCCCGCTCTGGATCGGGACGCCGGATCCGGGGGAGAAGCCGTGGGAGGTTCGCTGGGTGGTGGCGTTCGATCTTCCGGAGATCCGCTGGCGGTAGGAAGTTTCCGCGTTTCAAGGTATCCAATCGTCCCAGAACAAATTTACCGCCGGATCGCTTCCACCGACGATTTCGCCTTGCCGCTCGCGACATGGTGAGAGTGGCCTCCGTCAACAATCTCCGTGAAACGCGCGGCCCGGCGCCGCGTTCCCCATCCACCGCAACGGAGGTGACGAACCGCCAGGGCCCCATCGTCCCACTCGATTGAGTTCGCATCCGAGACCCCGATGGTTCAGGACAACGCGACTCTTCAGCTGGCCATTCCCTCGGCCACGCCGGTCTGGGATCGGGGATCTACTTCGTGCGGATGAAGGCGGCGGGAAAGGTCTACACGAACCGCGTCGCCGTCGTGCGGTAAACCAACTGACGATAGACGCGGCAGGGATGCTGCGTTGAGGCGGCGGGGCGCCCCGGGAAATGGGGGCGCCCCCTGCGCATTAAACCAACGGGGCCCGCGCGCCCGCAACGCGCACCCGCCCCGATTTACACC